>USNB01000030.1 GCA_900555875.1 uncultured Eubacteriales bacterium | reverse complement strand
GGTATAGCATACGATAAACTTCCACGGCTTCGCGCACATACCTGTGTACGGGCACCGAGCAAGGAAGTTTATCGTATGCTATACCGGGCAGAGAAATGATCTCGCGGACTTCGAGCGTGCAAAGCCTTTCCGTCTTTTCCCGCATCTCCGCAACGCATCTTTCGGCCGACGCTGCGTCTGCCGCAAACACGAGATTGGAATTGAGCGAAAGTATCTCCGAACAGAGCTTCTCGTTTTCGGCTTTTTTCCTGCCCGACTGTATGACGTCCTTGAGTTCGGCAAGTTCAGAGAGTTTATCAACGGCGGTATTGACGTTATCCGCGCCGCGCACCGCTCCGGCAAGAGCGAGAAATTTCACCGCGGCGGTACGTCCTTCCGGCGTAAGAAGAGATCTTATCTTATCGGCGCCTCCCAATCCGGCAGCGACGGCAAGATCTTCGCGTTTTACGGCGCACGAAAGGATGTGCTCCGCCATTTCATTATATCTTTCGACAACGTCTGCTATATAGCAATCGTCCGCCGCCGCGATCTCGGCGGAAAGACGGCGCATGGCGTCCAGTTTTTCGGAAAGACTGCTCGCCGTAGTATATACGGCAGATTTCGCCGCAGTCAAAGCATTATATACAGATAGCAGTCTGACGTCGTTTTCAAATTCCTGCTGCGTAAGTCTGCCCACGGCAAGACGCAGATCGATCACTCTGCGCATAAGCTCCGTAGTATCGACGGAAACCGATGCCGTATCGCGGGCGGTATCGCAGATATCCGCCGCATGCTCCGCGCCGTGTGCCGCGACAGCCTCGCGCAGACGCGAAAGTTCGGATTCCACCGCCTTCAGCGCACTGTCCTCGGCAGGTTCACATACCGGAGATTCCGCGGTCCGGACTGCGTCCGGCGCAGGTGCTTCGGCCGAAGCGAGACGACTCCTGAGCTCTTCTATCTCGGCGACAAGTTTGGCGTTCTTCTCGTCCGCAGCGCGTTCTATTTCACCGCGCATCCTGCCGAGCTCTGCCTGTATGGACTGGCTCCTGCGCGTATCGGCAAGTTCGCCGCGCAGTCTGTTGATCTCGTCATACAGTTCCGCCTCCGACTGAGGCGTATAACGGTAACGATCCGCAGCGCGTGCGTCAGCGTCCATATTACGTCTGAGTTCGGAGATCTCATCGAGCACTCTTCCGAGTCTGTCGTCCGACCGGTCGTGATCGGCATCGTATTCGCCTTCGATCACTTCGTCGTAATCGTCCACGTCCGCCGGTTCGGCTTCAAGGATCTCGTCGTCGTCATAGCGGTCAAGCTCATCGTCGTAATTTTTCATGTCATTTCCTCACTTATTCGATAGGCGGGCTTCCCCGCCAAGGGCGTCCCCCGGTATAGGTCCTTTCGACCTTTATCATTATACTCTATTCTTTGCGCCGTGTCAATACTTCCGCCGCAACTCGCGGCAGATTTTCCCGCAAGCGTATCCACGCGGCAAAGCTTTACGTTAAAAAATGACCTTACATCGCCCCGAACACTTGCAAAAAAAATATAATGGGTGTATACTGTCTGTAAAAATATATAATCCGGAGATGAAAAATGAGAGTTTATAATTTTTCCGCGGGACCTTCTATGTTACCGCTTCCCGTTCTCGAAAAAGTACAGTCGAACCTGACGGACTACAACGGCACCGGCATGAGCGTCATGGAAATGAGCCATCGTTCCAAGCCTTATCAGGAAATAAACGATCTGGCGGAAAGCCTCCTTCGCGAGCTGCTCAACGTGCCCGAGAACTACGACATCATATTCGTACAGGGCGGCGCTTCCACCCAGTTCGAAGCCGTTCCGCTCAACCTCACGGTGAACGGCAAGGCTGATTACGTAGTTACCGGTAACTTTGCGAAAAAAGCCTTCAAAGAAGCAGGCAAATATACGGACGCCCGCTGCGCAGCATCCAGCGAAGACAAAAACTTCACGTACATACCCAAGCTGAAGAAAGAGGATTTCCGCAGCGACGCGGATTATGTCCACATCTGCTTCAACAACACGATATTCGGCTCTCATTATAATTATGTCCCGGATACGGGCGACGTACCCCTCGTTGCGGATATGAGTTCGTGCATACTCAGCGAAGAGATCGACGTTTCCAAATTCGGCGTCATTTATGCCGGCGCACAGAAAAACGTGGGACCTGCCGGCGTCACGATAGTCATCGTGCGCAAAGACCTTCAGGATCGGTTCATGCCGATATGCCCTACCATGCTCAAGTGGAAGACGCAGACCGAACAGAAAAGCCTTTACAACACCCCGCCCTGCTGGTCCACGTATGTGGCTATGGAAGTATTCAGATATCTCAAGGATAACGGCGGAGTGAAGGCGATGCACGAGCGCGACGTCGCAAAGGCGAAAATGCTTTACGATTACATAGATTCTTCGGATTTCTATACGAACAACGTCGCCGCGGAAGACCGTTCCATCATGAACGTACCCTTCGTCTCTCCTTCCCCCGAGCTGGACGCCAAATTCGTTTCCGAAGCGGGTAAAGCCGGACTCGTTTCGATAAAAGGTCATCGCCTGGTCGGCGGAATGAGAGCAAGCATATACAATGCAATGCCCGTCGAAGGCGTGGAAGCTCTTGTCGCATTCATGAAAAAATTCGAAAAAGAAAACGCATAAGGAAGAAAATGATGAAAAAAACCATACTCGCACTTAACAACATCAGCAAACTTGCGGAAGAAAAGCTCAAAGCGGATTACGAATTCACGATGCAGTCGGACAGACCCGACGCCATCATCGTCCGCTCGTTCAATATGCACGACTATGCCCTGCCCGAGACGGTCCTTGCCGTCTCCCGCGCGGGCGCAGGCACGAACAATATTCCCGTCGACGAATACGCAAAACGCGGAGTGGTGGTATTCAACACTCCCGGAGCGAACGCGAACGCGGTCAAGGAACTCGTGATCGCGGCGCTGCTCATGAGCGGAAGGAAGATAGTCGACGGCATCGAGTGGGTCAAAACGCTCAAGGGCAGCGAAGGATTGTCAAAAGCCGTCGAGAGCGGTAAAAAAGCATTTGTCGGACGTGAGATATCCGAAAAAACGCTGGGCATAATCGGTCTCGGCGCGATAGGTATCCTCGTGGCTAACGCCGCCATATCGCTCGGCATGAACGTAGTAGGCGTGGATCCGTATCTGTCCACCGCCAACGCGCTCCGTCTCAACCCCGCGGTCAGGATCGCGCCGAGCACGGACGCTCTTCTCGAAGCAAGCGATTTCGTGACCATCCACGTGCCGTACAACGAGAGCACCAAATATACAGTCAACTCCGGAAATATAGGCAAAATGAAAAAAGGCGCCGCGCTCATTAACCTCGCTCGCGGAGAGCTGGTCGAGAATGCGGCGGTACTCGAAGCGATAAAGAGCGGAGCTCTTTCCCGCTATGTGACGGACTTCCCTGCCGACGAACTCATAGGCACGGACGGCGTGATCGTCATGCCTCACCTCGGCGCTTCTACCCCCGAAGCGGAGGACAACTGTGCGGTCATGGCAGCCGGAGAACTCAAGGATTTCCTTGAAGACGGCAACATTCGCAATTCGGTCAACTTCCCCGCATGCGCGGCCCCGAGAGCCGGAAAATGCAGGATGACCGTTATCCACAAGAACGAAAAGAGCGTGATATCCTCTATCACCGATATCATCGGCAAAGCGGGCGTGAATATCGAAAATTTCGTCAGCCGTTCGCGCGGCGAATTTGCCTACGCCATAATCGATACGACCGAAGTTCTTGCGGCAAACGTCATTGCAGATATCGAAGCATTGCCCAGCGTCATTCGCTGCCGCGTGCTCTGATCCGCTTTTCTTCGACTATCACTATAACCTCGCCGTCGTGCACTGTCACGGCGGCGATCTTGTTTTTCAGCGGTTCGTTGCTCACCCCCAGACTGTCTCGGTCGGTAAGCGCGAACGATCCGGAGTAAGCCGCGTTCCTTATCTCCACCTTTGCCTCCGCGCCGGACGGGATGAGCGAGAAATAAACATCGCCGGATATGCTTGCCTGCGACGAGCAGACATATATCTCGCAGCCGTGTCCTTTCATGACTCCCTTCCCGCCGCGCGACGCGATATATCTCAAGGTCGCGATATTGGCAAGCGTATGCGAAAGCCTGCCGCCCGTGCAGCAATATAATTCAAAATCGCGGTATCCTGCTTTAAGTCCTTCTTCGACGGCGGCAAAAGTATCGGTCACGTCTTTTACCGGGCTGAGGCGAACGACGTTCCCGTGAGGATGCGCGGAAAGCGAATCGAAATCGCCGAGAACGAGATCGGGGACTATCCCGGCATCGAGAACATAGTCGTAACCTCCGTCGGCGGCTATCGTCATATCGTCCCCGGATGAGATAAATCCGAGATCGCAGCGCTCGCCGGCGCATATTATCCTGCATATGCCTTTTCTTGCGTTGTTGTCCATAATACGGATTATAATACATTTTCCGCACTTCCGCAAGTCATATCGGCAAATATTCGGCACTTTATCGGATCGCGCCGAAAATTCGCCCCGTTCGCTTGACAAACGGAGCTGTTTTGATATACACTTATCGTTGCTTAGGGGCGCTGCCAGCGCGCAGCTGAGAATTTACCGCACGGTAAAAGTCCCTTCGAACCTGTGGGTTAGTACCCGCGTAGGGAAAGCACGGATCGTAAATTTTTTCATGCGGTCAGTCCCCTTCCCTCCGGAAGCGGACTTTTTGTTTTTCCCGAAGGAGAATAATATGTTCTCATCGTTGATGTCCGGTCTCGGTGCATTCGTGTTGCCGAGCAGTGACTCCGACCTGCCGTCTATAGAGATAGATCCCGGCTTTACTCATGCAGGTTTCGATTTCTCGGGCGTAGAGACCGCAGGCTGGCTCATCGCCGTATTCCTCATCGCGGTAGTCGTCATTGCAGCCGTGCCCACCGTCGTCTATTCGATAATAGAAGCCAGACGAACGGGCGAACGGTTCACGTTCACGACAAAAGATCTCGTTTACGGAGCGGTATGCCTTGCCATGTCATACGTACTGTCGCTATTCGGCATCAGCCTCAATCTCGGCGGCACGATCACGTTTGCGTCTATACTCCCCGTATCGATATACTGCTATTATTTCGGTTTCCGCAAGGGTCTTATAGTCACGACGGTATTCATGCTGCTCCAGCTGACGCAGGGACCGTACATCGTCAGTCCCTGGAGCATGTTGCTCGATTACGTGATACCGTATATGGCGCTCAGCCTTACCGGGGCATTCGGATGGGTGAGCAAAAAGCGCGCGGCGGCAACGGGAAGCAAGAGATTCGCGCTCATATCCAACTGCGGATTTTACATAGGGCTTGCTGCATACATCGTCGTCAGATATGTGAGCCATGTGCTCTCCGGGATACTGTTCTGGGATCTCTGGTATTCCCCCGCGCCGGCAGGTTTTGTGCTCGGATACAGCCTCGGCTACAACTCATTCTGCATAATAGACTGCCTCATCGCATTTGTCGTATCGCTCGCACTACTTTCGAGCAAGAACTTCGATAAACTCATGAAGGGCGTAATGCTCGAGACCAAAAAGCGCAGACCTGCTGCGGCTACAGGCGAGTCCGCTCCCTCGGGCTCACAGCAGAGCGCTGACGGAGACGTGACTGCGCAGACGGACGGACTGGCAGATACCGATCCCTCCGCAAAAGACGACAAGGGCGCTTGATCCCGAACTTATAAAGGGCAGCGGGATACCGGTCGGCGGGATACATCCGCAGACGACCGCAATATTTATACACACCTGGATGCCTATGAGCGCCGCCATACCGCCGGAAAGATAACAGCCGAAGCGGTCGGCGGCGTTCTTTGCTATCGAGACAAGGCGGTATATCATAAAACAGAATCCCGCCATAACGAGCGTACAGCCGACCAGTCCCAGCTCTTCGCCTATTACGGAGAATATGAAATCGCTCTCCGCAAAAGGCAGAAACAGATATTTCTGCCTTGAATTGAACAGCCCTACGCCGAACATGCCGCCGGCGCCCAATCCGTAATATGACTGCAGCAGCTGATATCCCTCTTCGAGAGGAGACGACCACGGATCGAGGAACGCCATAAGACGGGAAAAGCGATACGGCTCCACTATTATGAGCACTACCGCGGCAAGCACGAGAGGCACTATGATGAGCAACATATGCGGCAGGCGCATACCGCCCATCAACAGCATCGTCAGCATTACGAGCGCGAGACACATGGTGACAGACATGCTCGGTTCGAGCATGATGAGTACGCATAGCGCGAGACCGACGGCGGAAAGAGGAAGCCATCCTCTTACCGTCGTCATTTTTTCGCCGCATTTTGCCATATATGCCGCAGCATATATCACAAATCCCACTTTTGCTACCTCGCTGGACTGAAGGGTCGTAAAGCCGAGATCCAGCCACCTGCGCGCGCCGTAGTTTTCCACGCCTATTCCCGGAATGAGAACGAGCGCGAGGAGAAGAACGCTGACGCCGAGAAGAACGAAGCGGATCTTAAACAGCTTGCGATAATCCAGCAGCGTCATAGCGACCATCGCCGCCATGCCGCCCGCGCAGCCCGTCAGCTGCTTCGTCATAAAGAAATACTTATTGCCGTAATTCAGCTCGGCATTGTATGATGAGGCGGAAAAAACCATCAGTACGCCGAAAGCGAGCATGACGACGGTCATGACCGCAAGCGGCAGATCTATACGCTTAAACCTGTCCGACCGATCCGGAAACGAGCCGTCCGATCTCGCGTTCAAAAGCCTTGCCTCTTTCCGCATAATCCGCATACCTGTCGAAACTCGCCGACGCAGGCGAGAACAATACGCTGTCATATCCTCCGCGCCCCGAAAGAGTCACGCATTCGCGCAGCGTATCGCAAACTATGACTGCACGTCCTCCGACACGTCTCGCAGCATCCGCCATCTTACCTGCGTTGTCTCCGGTAAGAAAAACTGCCGTGACGTTCCGGGGCATGCGTTCAAACATATCGGTAAAATCGCACATCTTGTCACTGCCGCCCGCGATAAGAGCGGTATTCCCTTTCATGCATCTCGCGGCAGCCAACGTCGCCGCCGGATTTGTCCCCTTTGAATCGTCGTAAAACACCGTGCCGCCGCACATCCCTGCTTCGCTTATCCTGTGCGCGCCCGTGCGGAACACCGAAAGCGCACGGGCTATGGCGTCTTCCTGCACACCGTCCGCATATGCCGCTGCCGCGGCAAACAACGCGTTCGAAACGTTGTGCGCACCCTGCACCGCTATATCGCATACAGGCATTATGCGTTTCCCCATGACCGTCAGATGACCGTCCGCATAAAAATCCTTTCCCTCGCGCAGAACTTCCGCCGATCCGCGCGCCGCCGAAATATCGAGATCGCCGGGCACGAGCAGAAAATCCCCCGACGTCTGGCGGTCGGCTATCCTGATCTTCGCCGCACGGTAAGCGCTCATGCTGCCGTGATAGTCGAGATGGTCGGGGGTTATATTCAATATGCACGCTATATGCGCCCTTAGCGCCCCGGCATGCAGAAGCTGGAAGCTGGACAATTCGAGCACAGCCCTTTCATAGCCGCCTGCATATGCGCATTCCGAGAAAGAACGGCCTATATTGCCGCAGACAGCCGCCCTTATTCCGGCTTCGTCGTATATCGCGCCGAGCATACTTACGACGGTTGTCTTTCCGTTGGTACCCGTTACCGCTATGACGGGCGCAGTGCACAGCATGGCGCCGATCGATATGTCGCTCGCTATCTCTATGCCGAGACGGCTCGCTTCGCCGAATATCGGATGATCGGGAGGCAGTCCCGGACTGACCGCCACCATATCGTATTTGCCAGCGAGTTCGGGCAACGTTCTGCCTTCGCGCACCGTTACGCGCGCTCCGAGTTTTCCGAGAACGTCTGCGACTCCTTTCCCGCTGACGCCTTTTCCCATAACGAGCGCTCTGATCCCATTGAAGTCCATACCGCATTATATGAACGTCCGGACGCGTATATGTTACGAAAAGAAAAACGTCAGCGCGATCACGCACACGCCCGCCGCTGCGGTAACTGCGGTATATGCCGCGACGATATGGTTTTCGTGTATACCTTTACATTCGAAATGATGGTGGACGGGACTCATGAGAAATACGCGCTTTTTCGTCATTTTGAAGACCGCGACCTGTATGATGACGGACAGCGCGCTCACCACATACATCACGCCTATTATCGCAGCCGACAGCCCCAGCCCCGTAAGGACGGACAATGACGCAAGCAGACCGCCGAGCGCGAGCGAACCGGTATCGCCCATAAAGACCTTTGCCGGATATCGGTTGAAGCACAAAAAGCCCGCAAGAGCGCCCGCAAAACACGCGATGAGCAGCAGCTCGTTCACCTGTCCTTCCGTCGGCGTGAAAGCCGAACAAACGACCAGAAGAGCGGCAAAACACAAAAGGAATATCTCCGTAACGCTTGCCGCCAATCCGTCAAGCCCGTCCGTGAGATTAACCGAATTCGTGAAGGCGAGAAAAACGAACACGTAATACGGGAGCGCAAAATACGAGAGATCTACGGGCTTGTCCGTAAACGGGACGAGGATCTCTCCTCCCACGGCAGTACCGAAAAACGCATATGCCGAAACGGCGCACGCGACCACAAACTGAAGAAAGAGCTTCCATCCAGCGCCGAGGCCCTTGTTTCTGCCTCCCGTCACCTTGATATAGTCGTCCGTAAACCCTATCACGCCGTAACCGACCGTAACGACGAGACATACGAGAGCCGTGGAAGGATCGCCGCGCAAAAGAAATGCGAACGGCAGCGCTGCGGCAAGCACAAAGCCCGCTCCGCCCATGGTGGGAGTGCCGCTCTTGTTTTTATGGCTCTCCACATAGCCGAGTATGGGCTGACGGGCTTTGAGCCTGCTCAGCAGGGATATGACGAGAGGCATGAGCGCTGCGCTCAGCCCGAGAGAGAGCACGAATCCTATCGCTACCCTTATCATTTCAAAAGCTCCCTCACCGTTTCCTCGTCGGAAAAATGCGTTTTGATACCGCATATCTCCTGAGTGTCCTCGTGTCCTTTGCCCGCGATGACTACTGTATCGCCCTCGCGGCACATGTCGAGCGCACACTCTATCCCTTCGCGCCTGTCTGCTTTTTCGATATAATTTCCGCCGTGCATCCCGGATGCGATCTGCTCCATTATCTTCTCCGGCGGTTCGCTGCGAGGATTATCGCTCGTGATCACGGCGAAGTCGGACAGCTCGCCCGCTATCTCGCCCATAGCCGCACGCTTGCTCTTATCCCGATCGCCGCCGCAGCCGAATACCGTGATCACGCGACCTTCGGTAATCTCCCTTGCCGCGCGCAGCGCCTTGTCCAGCCCGTCCGGCGTATGAGCGTAATCTATGACGACGCGCTTGCCCTTGCCCCTGATTATCTCGAATCTGCCGTCGACTCCGCGCACTCCGCGCACTCCGCGTGCGATCGTATCGGTCTCGATCCCGAGCACCTTGGCTATCGCAGACGCGCAGAGCACGTTGCTCATGTTGTAACGACCGGGCGCACAATATTCCATATCTGTCACGTCGTCCATAAGATTCGCTACGAACGAGCATCCGTTTTCGTTCGCTTCGTAATCGATGGCGAACACGTCGCTCGGATTATCACAGCCGTAAGTCACGAGCGGTATGCCGGCGACGCGCGATATACGCACGCCCGTATCGTCGTCCACATTGACGACGCCGGCAAGCGCGTGAGAGGGATCGAACAGCGATAGTTTCGCCCGTCTGTATTCCTCCATACTGCCGAAAAAGTCCAGATGATCGAGCGTCAGGTTGGTGAACGCGGCAACGGTAAAAACTATCCCTTCGACTTTTTTAAGCGCAAGAGCATGCGCGGATACCTCCATTACAGCCGTATCCGCGCCGTCGTCGGACATTTCGCGCAATATGCGATGAAGTTCGGGCGGATCTGGCGTTGTGAGGGAACAATCGTATTTCTTCTCTCCCAGCCTTGCGCCGTTAGTCCCTATCAGCCCTACGCGGTGACCCGCTTCTTCGAGTATGCGCGCCGTTATGTGGGTAACGGTCGTCTTGCCGTTCGTACCCGTTACGCCTATCATCGTAAGTCCGTCTGCCGGTCTGCCGTAAAATGCGGCGGAAGCGAGCGCAAAGTCACGCCGCACGTCGTCTGACGGCAAAAAGCATGCGGAGCCGGACGGATGGCGCGTCCCGGACGGATATACTATTCCGGCGGCGCCTCTGCTGTCCGCAAATATCATATCTGCCGTCAGCCTGTCGCCCTTGTGCAGACAAAAGTACAGATCTCCTCTGCGGCACATATCGCCGTAGCCTATCCCGCCGACGTCAGCGTCGGCATCCACATTCAAAAGTTCACTTATGAGCATT
>USNB01000029.1 GCA_900555875.1 uncultured Eubacteriales bacterium | reverse complement strand
CCCCGCGGTCAGCGGCTGCCGACAACAGCGGCTCCAGCTTATCCGCAGGCATGTATGTGGCGGTGAACCCCTGAAAGTATGCTATGAAGCGCCCGGCTTTGGTCTTGGACGAAACGAGAGCTTTGGCGCGTTCTATGGCTGTCCCGATGTCGGATGCGTCCGTGCACGGCACGGAAAACTCGCCGCTCCCGGCTTCGCCGCAGAATATGCATCCGCCCGTCCCTTTCGTCCCGTCCCTGTTCGGACAGGTGTTCCCGCACGTAAGCGAAAGTTTATACGTTTTTTCGCCGAACAGCTCCAGAAACAGATCGCCTGCCGAGCGGTAGCGTCTCAGCATTTTTCGGCGATCGTCCTCAAAAGTCTTTCGGTGTCGTTCCAGCCGAGACAAGGATCGGTTATCGATTTTCCGTATATACCGCCTCCTACGGGCTGACAACCTTCTTCGATATAGCTTTCTATCATGACTCCTTTTACGAGCGAACGCAGTTCGGACGAACAATTGCGGCTGTGCATCACTTCGCCTACTATGCGTATCTGCTCTCTGAACCTTTTTCCGGAATTGGAATGGTTTGCGTCGATGACTGCCGCTTTGTTCTTAAGATCGGTCTTTTCGTACATTTCGTGCAGCCGTATGAGATCTTCGTAATGATAATTCGGAATACCGGCGCCGTATTTGTCGACGCCGCCGCGCAAGATGACGTGAGCGTATTCGTTGCCGTCGGTGGTCACGTCGTAGCCGCGGTATATGAAATTATGAGGATGCTGCGCGGCGTATACCGAATTGAGCATTACGGTAAAATCTCCGCTCGTAGGATTCTTCATCCCGACCGGTATATCCATTCCGCTTGCTGTCAGACGGTGTTGCTGATCTTCCACCGACCGTGCGCCCACAGCTTCGTATGACAGCACGTCGTCGAGATAACTGCGGTTCTCCGGATACAGCATTTCGTCGGAAGAGGTCAGACCGCACTCGCTCATGACTTTAAGGTGGAGCTTTCTTATTGCGATTATCCCCGCTTTGAGGTCGGGCGCATCGGAAGGGCTCGGCTGATGAAGCATGCCCTTATAACCTTCGCCGGTGGTACGCGGTTTATTGGTATATACTCGCGGTATGACTACCAGTCGGTCTTTCAGCTCATCGGCGATTTTTGCGAGCCTTCCGATATAGTCGAGTACGCTGTCTTCCCTGTCTGCCGAGCACGGTCCGACGATGACGATGAATTTGTCGGATCTGCCGGAAAGAACATCTTTGATTTCGTTGTCTCTTTTTTCTTTCAGTTTTGCGAGATCTTTTCCGAGCGGGTATTCTTTTTTTATTTCTTCCGGACTCGGGAGCATCCCGTTGAATGTCATTCCCATATTTATGCACTCCTTGTCGAGGATATTTTCAGCATACCCCAACATCCGTCGTTCAGTCAAGCGATTGCGACGGGTGGAACAAATTTTTGTCCCGGGTATATGACATACTTGCAAATCCGTTCCGCATGTAGTATAATAAATACGGATACGGCGGCAGTGTGTCGGTGCGTTCCGTAATCTGCGGAGGACAAATGAAGAGCATTTATACATACTATAAAGAACGTCTTATCGAGATAAGCGGCAGGAACAGAAGTATATATATACGATCGTTCAGCAAGAAAACCGGATACGATCTCGGTAAACTGCTTGTTTCCGATCGCGAATGGGCAGAGGAGTTTTTTGCCTTTTTATGGGCGGGCGGCAAGGATAAATTTACCGTCATTTCTCCGAATATTCAGTCTCTGAAAAAGATATTCGGCAGCGAAGAGGTCCCGCAGCCCCAGCCTGCGCGCGGCCGCGCCAGGCAGCCGTTCAACGCTTCGCTCGAACGTGAGGCGAATTCAATACGCGCATTGAAACGCGAGGCTGAGGATATAGAGAAAGAGACGGGCAGATACGAGCTGTTCGTCGGATATCCGTTCGTATGCGGCGGTCTGCGGGATGTCGTTGTAAAAGCGCCGCTGCTTTTCTTCCCCGTCGAGGTAGAGATCACCGAAAGCAATATAGTCCGTATCGGACTGAAGAAAAACGAATGCGTAAGACTCAATAAAGCTCTTGTGTTTGCTTATGCGCAGTCTAAGAGCTTAGATATAGAGGAACTTGAGACGGAATTCGACAGTATGCCTCACAGCGGGCTTAAGACCGTCGACGCCGTCCTTGCCTATCTGAAAAAGTTCGGAATAAGGTTCAGGGCGCCCGATCACAAGACCACGGTCCCGTTCGACTCCGTTCCGGAGCCGAAGCTTCGGGATGCTCTCGAAGTAAAGCGCGCATGCGTGCTCGGAAGGTTTTCTCTTGCCAATTCGATATACAACGATTATTCCGAGTTGGAGCGCAGCCGCATAACGAACGAAGCCGTAGAGGAATTGTTCGAGCCGCAGAAACTGCGTCGCAAAAAGAAAAAGAGCAAGGGAAAAGAGGAATGTTACTGTATCAGCAGTCTCGATTATGCGCAGCGCAATGTCGTCGAAAAGGTCGCTGATTCGGGTAATATGGTCATTTACGGACCGCCCGGCACCGGCAAGTCGCAGACTATCGTAAATCTTATTTCGGATGCGCTCTGTAAAGGCAAGCGCGTTCTCGTCGTGTCGCAGAAAAAAGCCGCTCTCGACGTCGTATATAACCGCCTTGCCGAGCTTTCTAATAAGGCGATGTTCATCGTCGATCCCGTAAAGGAGCGCCGCACGTTTTATTCACGCTGTCTGCTCAGACACGAGGAAGTGATGAAGCGGCAATACCGGGATCATTTTGCCGAATACGACGCGGTGTCCGCTCAGCTCGACGGAGAGATAGCCAGGCTTCAGGAGATATCAGATACATTCCGCGAGGATAACGGTTTCGGGATCAGCCTCATGGATATGTATTACGGATCGTTCATTCCCGGGAAGAACAGTGAGGAATATACGATTTACAGCGAGATGCTCAAGGATAAAGTCCTTCGCACGATGGACTATCCTACGATGCGTTCTGCAATAGACGCCCTTCTCGAACACGATAAAATAGATATATATTACAACTTCGTCGAGAATAAAAAATTCAATCCGTTCATACAGCATCTCAAGCCTGATCTGCCCATAGATACGTTATCGTGGGCGCGCAGCAAGTTTTCGGAACTGACGGGGTCGCGTACCGCCGTATTCGACGAAGCGGATTATCCGTTTGCACGTCAGATAATAGCGCAGTACGATAAGCTTTCCAATCCGCGCAACGAGAAAATGTTCATACGTATGCTCGCAGGCTTCGAGTATCCGTCTGCTTATTCCTTCCTTCAGATAAGCAAGGTGCTGTTCCCTCTTTATCCGTTTGCCAAATATAACATGTACAGAAAGGAGCAGGCGGTCAGAAAGCTGTATGAGCAGACAAAGGAAGCCATATCCGATTTCGTCAGCGATTATGATTTCCTCCGCGAAGTACTCACGTACGAAGGTTATGCAATGGCGCTCGGCGGCATACTCGAAGGCAACGAGAATACCATGAGCAATCTGAAAGCGGCTCTCGCCGATTATGTGAAAGTCAGCGACGTATCGCTCAGTCTGCATAATTTTTCTCAGCCCGAAAAACATATACTCAATTTCGCATATCGCATGACGCGCGACTACGAACAGTTCCGCAGCGTTATCGTCAAACTTCTTCCCCTTCGCGTGTATCATGAGATAATCAACTGCGAAAAGGTCAAGAAGAACGAACTTTCCGCAACGGTCGATTTCGAAAACATAAAAGCGCATATAGGCACCCTTACGGGAGAGCTTGCGTCCATATGTAAAAAAATATGCGAAAACAGCTTCATCCCCGAGTATCAGAATATGTACGAAGGTCGTGAGGACGCCAAGGACTATCTGTATCAGATATCTAAAAAGCAGAATTTCTGGCCCATGCGCCGTACCATGGAGGTATTCGGAGATTACCTTCTTACCCTTTTTCCGTGCTGGCTGCTGTCGCCCGAAAACGTCTCGTCTATCCTTCCGCTCAGGAAAAACATGTTCGACCTCGTACTTTTCGACGAGGCGAGCCAGGTATTCATAGAAAATACGGTCCCGTCCATCATAAGAGGAAAAAACGTGGTCGTTGCCGGAGATGCGAAGCAGCTTCGTCCCACCACTACGTTCATGCGCCGGTATATGGGCGGATCTGACGATGACAGCGATCTTGCGCTTCAGGCGGCTCTGGAAGTGGAGAGCCTGCTGGATCTTTCAGTTGCGAGATTTGAGAGCGCAAATATAACTTATCATTATCGCAGCAGCAGCCGCGGACTTATCGATTTCTCGAATAAGGCGTTTTATGACGACATGCTGCGCATATCCCCCGACGTTACGAAGTCTTTGAGACATAAGGCGATAGAGCGTATCAAGATAGACGGATTGTGGCAGGATCGCTGTAACCCTGCCGAAGCAGCTGAGACCGTCAAACTTCTCAAAAAACTTTTCAAAAGCCGTTCTACGGGTACGATCGGCATAATCACGTTCGGCATGGAACAGCAGTCTTGCATAGAGGATGCGATAGATCGCGAATGCAGGCGCGACGTCGAATTCAGAACGGCGTATCTCCGCGAAGCAAATCGCAAAGAAGACGGACAGGACGTCAGTCTCTTCATCAAAAACATCGAAAACGTACAGGGCGACGAGCGCGATATCATCATATTCAGTATAGGATATGCACGCAATGAAAACGACAGGGTGAACGCTCACTTCGGTTCCCTTTCCGTCGAGGGCGGTGAAAACAGACTGAACGTCGCAGTCACGCGAGCAAAAAAGAAGATATACGTCATTACCAGTATCGAGCCCGAAGATCTTCGTGTCGAAGGTTCAAAGAACAACGGTCCGAAGCTGTTCAGATCATATCTTACATATGCGCGAGCCGTTTCAAGCGGCAATCGCGCGGAGATAAATGCCGTGCTTGACGGTCTTTGCCCGCCTTCTTCTTCGGTCAGACACGCCGAGCTCACGGTGCCCGTCGAGCAGCAGATCGCAGCGAAGCTGCGCGCGCTCGGTTATGACGTGGATACCGATCTCGGAAGCGGTACGAACAGGATATCCGTTGCCGTTTACGACAAGAAGAAAGACCGCTACGTTCTCGGAGTGCAGGTAGATAAACTGCTATATTCAAACGATGAAACGCCGCTTGAGCGCGACGTTTACGCATGCCGTTTCCTCGAACAGAAGGGGTGGAACATCATGCGTGTATGGAGCCGGGATTGGTGGCACAATTCGCATGATGTGATAGAACGCATTCGTCACCGTATAGATGCGGTGATGACGCCGCCTGCGGCAAAGTGATGAAAAAATACGCGGATAAAACACGCGCTGTTCCTGTTCGGACGGCGCGTGTTTCGATCTTATGCCATTGAGGAAACGTATCCCGCTTTTTCTGTCAGCTGCTGCCCCTGCCCGGAGGTGATCCAATCTATGAGCAGTTTTACGTTTCCCGAAGGTTCGCCGTCAGTGACGGCATATAATTCGGTTATGAACGGATATGTGCCGTTTCGTATGTTCTCTTCGGACGGATATACGCCGTCAATGCCGAGCAATTTTGCATCCGGATTCGGATACATTGTCGTGGCAAAAAAGCGGTATAAGTAGCCGAGCGCGGGCTGTACGCCGTTCCATTCGACGGTAACTTGCTGCATAAGGCTGTTTGTACCTATCAGGCTGTCGTCGGGCAGCGGCCTCGGAGCGGCGATGGGAGTGTCTCCCATTATTTTCTGCAGTCCCGTCTGGCTTCCCGAGCCTTCCGGCCGCTGAAAAGCTATGATGTCACCTCCCTCGTCCCAGCCGAGAGTGCGCCATTTTCTCGTCTTTCCAGAGTAGATGTTCTGTATCTGTTCGTACGTAAGCTCTTCGACGGGGTTGCTTTTTGCTACGATGAACACGAATGCTTCTTTCCCTATCGCATGCAATTTCAGTTCTGTTCCCGCCTCTTCTGCTTTTTTGCGCTGAGCTTCGGACGGTCCCGCTACGAATATGACGTCTGCTTCTCCGGAGATCAGAGCGTCGTATGCACCCGTTGTTTTTGAGCATCGCACGAGATCGGAAGAGAATGTCTCCTCGTCATATACCGTTTGTGCATATGCTGCGTATACGGGGTATAACGCCGTCGCTCCGTCCATGACGGGAAGATCGTCCGATATCGATAAAGTACTCGGCTCATCGAGTTGTGCCGTCTGAGAACCTGTAAACGGCGCGTAGACGGATATGTCCGGTTCGGATTCTGCTTCCGAAGTTGTTCCGCCTATCCACCAGTTCCCCGCAACGGCATTCGGATAAAGCGCTATAGATGTCACTGCCACGATCGCAAGCGCTATTGCCACTGCGGTCTTTCTGCCGAAAGGCGGCAGCCATGTTATCAGACATACGCAGGCAAACGTCGTAAACATCAGCGCCATGGGCAGCATCCCTACGGCGTTGTCTATCGAAGCGAATCGCGATATATAGTCGTATGTTTCGAGCATCAACGCGGCAACTGCCGCCGATGCAAGCGTTATGGCTATACGCAGCGCCGTAAAAAGTGCATTTTTTGCTTTGGCTTTCATGTCGGCTACATCAAACTTATGATCGCGACGCCGTTTGCTTGCAGCGCCAGGACGGTGATGGTAAAGACGATCGGCAGCGCTATCGCCGCTATCGACAGGCCGAGACCGACTTTGCTCTTTTTTACGGATAGTATGATGCCCACTATCCCGAGTACGAGACCTGCGAGAGGAAAGATCGCTCCTATACCGAGCAGCAGCAGGATCGCAAGATCGGGGATGAGAAACAGAGGAGACAAGCAGTCAACGATGAGCGCGACTGTGGGTACCACTATTTCCGCTCTCGGATGCGGACGTATATTAAGTACGTCGCGCAGGAGCCAGACGATAAGGCAAATAAGCGCGGCGGCGCATATGATGAATGCGAATATAAGGAAGAACGGATCGCTCGTTATCGCCGTAGGAATGACGAAAAGCGCGCCGATCGCAAAGAGGACGATGGCTGCGATGAGCAGTGGTTTCGGCTTTTTTGCGGTCTTTTCATTTTCCGTAGCCGGACCGTTGATTCTTTTATCCATTTTCACCTCCCCGCCGCTTATATATTATAGCAGCGCTTTGGATATCGATATGAACCATATCCAGAATTTCGGTATGTTGGCGTCGATCGCGGTCATGAGCGCGTCGCGGTCGTATGAAATGGTGTTTGCCGATGTCGAAATGAAAGTCACTATGCTTCCGTGTCCGTGAGTCATCGCCACTACGATGCCTCCGTAAGCATGCTCGCCTACCGCCAGGTATCCGCCTATGCTCAGTCCGCCGAATGCGAACATCCCTATCGACAGTGCGCCAAAAGACATCAGTCCTATCGCTGCCGCACCCATGGCTATTATGCCGAATGCGACGGCGCCTATGGAAAAGAAACCGGCAGACAGGATCCCGAGCGCAAGCAGTCCCGCGCAAAGTATCCCGATCGAGATCAGACCTAACGAAAATATTCCTATAGATATCAGCCCCGTCGCGACAGTGCCTATTGCGATAACGCCTTTTGCGCGGTATATGCCGTGACCTATGTTGATGTGTACGAGCGGCAGCCCGAACAGTCTGGTGCGGCTCACATATTCGTAGTGCGGAAGAACAAAGCCCGGAAACCGGATATCGCTGCGGTCAGGCGTCTCGCTGCTTTCTGCACTTTGAAGAGTGTTTTCCTTTTGATCGCGTCCGAGCAGCAGCCGGTTAAGATCGAGATCCAGTAAACGCGCGAGCTTTATCAGTTTTTCCGTTTCGGGATAAGCCGAATCGGATTCCCACCGTGATACGGCTTGTCTTGACACGCCTATGGCTTCGGCGAGCGATTCCTGCGTGTAGCCGCGTTTTTTGCGTTTTTCGGCTATTATCATGCCCATTGTCTTGTTCTCGTATTCGTTCATTTACGCTGCTCCCGTCTGTCTGTGTTTGTCCTATTTTATCATGCAAAGGCGGTCGTGTCAATACCCGTTATTTCGAAATGCCTTTGTCTGTCGTTGCCGATCGGCTGTGGCGTATCTTTGACAGGAGCATTGCCGAAAGTTCGCATATAAAAACTATTACAAGGGAGACAAGATAAAGTATTATACATACAGATATCGCCGTTTTTTCGGGAGACCCGAAATATATGTTTCGCATATCCAAAAAAAATTCAGTGCAGAACGCGAACACCAGCTTAAATACGGATAATATGAGGGATATCGCAAAAGCCCTGTCGCTGCCGGTATTTCTCTTTTCCGGTATTGCTGCTGCCGTTTGTACGGTGCCGAACACAAGGAATATCCCGAGCGGGATGACTATGTCGTCCACCGCATCCCCCGAGACTATCCAAACGGTAATACCGAGCGCTACCGATAAAACGTTTGCGGCGACGGCAATAATAAGCGTTACTATGTTTTTTATTTGTGCTTTCATCGTTATCTCCTTTTTTGTCGCCTGCGCTAGCTTATTCCTGCTTTGAATATATCACACCTGCCTTATCATGTAAATAACGTTTGAGTTGTTTTTTTGTAAACTTTGAGTTGCGTTTTGAAAAATATTATGATAAAGCCGACCTTACGGTGCGTTACCGACGGTCGGCTTTATACGTTGGTATAATATCTTGTTATTTGTCGTTATGGCAGGTATGCCCGCAGCTGTGAGAACCGCAATCGTCATTCATGTGCTCGTGTTTGCTGCATTTTGCGTCGGGATCGTAATTCAGCTTGCCGGCAATGAATGCTTCGACTGCATTGTCGGCATTTCCCGTGACGCCGGCGTATACTTTTATATCTACATCGGCAAGAGCATTGATCGCTCCGCCGCCAATCCCTCCGCAGATAAGAACGTCAACGCCGTGCACGGCAAGAAATCCGGCAAGTGCACCGTGACCGCTGCCGGCGGCAGATATGACGGCTGACGTCTTTATGACGCCGTTTTCAATATCGTAGATCTTGAATTTTTCGGTGTGGCCGAAATGTCCGAATACATTCCCGTTATCATATGTTACGGCTATTTTCATATTGTTATCCTCCGCGTTTTTTGGAAGTCTACACCTTTTTTGCCCTGTTGTCAAACGAATGGATATATGGTCAGTGCGCTTTATATGCCGGAAGATATGTTTCATTTAATTCCGTCCGCGTCCGGGCGGTTGGTTACGATCGGCTTCTCTGCACAAAAAAACAGGATCCCGCTGCGCGCCGGATCCTGTTTTTGGTGGACGGGGGTGGATTCGAACCACCGAAAGCGGAGCTGGCAGATTTACAGTCTGCTCCCTTTGGCCACTCGGGAACCCGTCCTTATGTATTGGAGCTGGTGATGGGACTTGAACCCGCAACCTGCTGATTACAAGTCAGCTGCTCTGCCAATTGAGCTACACCAGCATGTTCCCCGATATCCGAACACGAATACCGGGAAAACGCGAATGGTGCCTTAGGGCGGAATCGAACCACCGACACAGGGATTTTCAGTCCCTTGCTCTACCGACTGAGCTACCAAGGCATAAAAATGGCGACCTGGATGGGACTCGAACCCACGACCTCTAGCGTGACAGGCTAGCGTTCTAACCAACTGAACTACCAGGCCAAATGGTGGGAACAACAGGGCTCGAACCTGTGACCCCTTGCTTGTAAGGCAAGTGCTCTCCCGGCTGAGCTATGCTCCCGTTTCGCAGCTTGCTCATTATACAAGACGGGCACACAATTGTCAATAGATTTTCGGTAATTTTTTCGGCAATTGTGCATGTTTGGGGCGGCAGCGCCGCCCCGAACACGGTTCAATCCTTTGCGGCGTCAGGGTTTTCGGCGTCCAGCAGCGTCTGCAGATCCGCCGGCGTAAATACATATTCCGTATCGCAAAACTGGCAGTGCACGCGCGTATCCTCGCCCTCGGCGATCATCGCGCGCAGCTCATCCGCTCCGCACTGGCGCAGCGCCTGCTCCACACGCGCACGCGAGCACGCGCAGCGGTAGGACATCGGGTGGCGCAGGACGATCTCGGGCGCAAGATCGCGCATGACCTGCGCGATGATGGCGTCCGCTCCGTCCTCGTCGAGAATGGTCGTGAGCTGGTCCATCATGAAAATATTGTCCTCCAGCTTTCCGATCAGCTCCTCCGGCGCGCCGGGCATGAGCTGCACAAGAAAGCCGCCGGCCGCCTTGACACTGTGGTCGGTGTCGACGAGCACGCCGAGGCCGCAGGCCGCGGGGATCTGCTCGCTCTCGACGAGATAGGCGGACAGATCCTCCGCGATCTCACCGCTGACGAGCTCCGTGCTGCCGACATACGGCTCGCGCAGGCCGATGTCCCGGCTGACGGTGAGCATGCCGTCCTTGCCGACCGCACCGCCGACATCCAGCTTGCCGTCCGGACGCAGCGGCAGTTCCACCACCGGATTTTCTGCATAGCCGCGCACATTGCCGTGATAATCGGATAC
>USNB01000028.1 GCA_900555875.1 uncultured Eubacteriales bacterium | reverse complement strand
GCCGGACGCAAAACTTTCCGCGACCGAACCGTCCCATGCAAGGCTGTCGCCGCATATGGCGCACACTCCGTCTTCATATATGTGTTCGCGTACGGGATCGGCAAAACCGCACACCGTACAGCAATGTTCTTCGTCATATATGTGTTCGGAATGAGCCGCTCCGCATATCGTGCAATTATGATCGCTTCCGTATATGTGTGCCGAATCCGTCGCATATCCGCATATCCCGCATATATGGGATGTGTCAAAGACATGATCGGTTTTCTCCGCGCTCATTCCGCAAACGGAACAAACATGATCGGTACCGAACGCGTGGACGCAAGTTTCACCGCACATCGTACACACGCCGCCGTAATATGAATGCTCATCCGCTTCGTGACCGCATATAACGCATTCGTGAGTACCGTCATAAACATGCGACGATATCTCCGCATTCTCTCCGCATGCGACGCATACATGAGCGGTATCGAACGAATGTACGGGCTCCGACCACTTTGCCCACAATGTAATGTCTCCGCCGACGACCGGAAGTTCGGTAACGCGTTCTGTAAGATCCTCGTCCGTAAACCACCCCTCAAACGTGCGGCAGGTATAAGTCGGCGCATTCAGTACCGTCGGGAGCGAATCCATATCGTACCAAACGGGATTCGATCCGGCGTTCTTTCCGCCGCCGAGTTCATAAGTCACTTCGTACTTTATCGCGGTATACGACGCCGTAAATACGGTGTCGCCCGTCAACGTATACGGAAAGCTCACTTTTTCACCGTCCGCATACCAGCCGTCGAACACATAATGTTCGCGTTCTGCCGACGGCGCAGTCAGCTCGGTAAGCGCTTCCGCACTGCCGTAAGACAGAGTTTCTCCTCCGCGCACGAATGAATATTCGTACACACAGGTCTCATATACCGCAGTGAACGTCACGTCGCCTGTAAGCACATACGGAAAGACCGCTTTCTCGTCTCCGACATACCAACCGATGAATTCACGATGAGCGACGCCCGCAGGCTCGCGCCCGGACACTTCCGTAAGCGCGTCGGCAGCGGATATGTGCGGGATATCCGTCCCCTCGTCCTCAAACGAGTACGTATACACCCTGACCGAATACTCCGGGACTATGATGCAATCTTTATCCGGAACATAAGGCAGATCTATCCTTACGCCGTCCACGCTCCAGCTCACGAAATCGTAATGTTCGATATCAGGCGGCTCCGGAGCAGTTTCTATCCCGCTCCCCTCCGTCACCGTGCCGGACGCGAGCTCGTTCCCGTCCGCATCCGCAAAGACATATGAGATCGTTGCAAGTTCGGGATCTTCCGCAGGATCGTCGTCGGAAGGATCGCCGTCATCCGGAGGATCTTCGGGAACGGTTACCGACGGATCGCTTCCCTGAGTATCGGGCGGAGGATCATCCTCGCCGCATGCCGCGATAAACAATGCCGCGATAACGGCAAACAATATCGCCGCGAAAATCACTACAAACTTTTTCATTTGTTTTCCCCCTTGTCGAGACAGTATTTACATATTTATTGATCTGCGGATAACAACGGACCGCGCTCGGCAAAAGCCAAACGCGGTCCGTCTGTCATTCTTCCATCCTATCGAGTTTTATTCCCGCCTCTTTGAAAAGCGTAAGAGCGAAATCGTCCGGATAACCGTATTTATATACGACTCGCTTTATCCCGGCATTGATTATTATTTTGGTGCATATTATACAAGGTTGATGAGTGCAGTACAATGTAGCCCCGGATATGTTTATTCCCATACGCGCAGCCTGCGTTACCGCATTCTGCTCCGCATGAACGGCATAGCACAGTTCATGTCGCATACCGCTCGGAATGTTCAACTCGCGCCGCATGCACACTTTCTTTTCCGCACAGCTCTTTATCCCTTCCGGAGCGCCGTTATATCCGGTCGTCATTATGCGTTTGTCCTTGACTATGACCGCTCCGACGTGCCTATTCTCCTGCCAACAGCTGCTCCACGACCCGACAGTCTCCGCAAGCTGCATGAAACGTCTGTCCCATTTGTCGAAATTTTCGTTCATCCCGTGGCCATTCTCCTTATCTCTGTGAAGTTATTATACCATATCTTAAAGCTCCCGTCAAACATTATTACGTGCCGCACCCGAAGTAATTCCCCGCATCGGCGCGGCTTAAGAAATTTTCACATAAAATTTTACTTTTTCAGGAAAAATCTCTTGACATTCCAAACAGACAGGACTATAATACATTTGAAAGTCAAAGAAAGTCAAAAAAGCTGCGTTTCGAGCTTTTCTGCATAAGAAAGTCAAAAATACGCACAAGAAATCGTATAGACAGATGTTTTAATGTCAAAGCTCCGCATAAATATCCGTAATTTGCAGCAAGATCCCCTTTTCGTGCTTGACAAACAAGAGCATGCATATTACAATATACAGCGGAATGAAAAGAAAAAACATTCAGGAGGCATATAAATCATGACCATCAAACCTTTGTTTGACAGAGTAGTCGTCGAGCAGATCGACAACGAAGAGACGACGAAGAGCGGCATAGTTCTTCTCGCAAAGGATCAGGAAAAGCCCCAGATGGCTAAAGTCGTCGCGGTAGGTCCCGGCGGAGTCATCGACGGCAAGGAAGTCGTAATGAACGTAAAGGTCGGAGACAAAGTTCTCTGCTCCAAGTATGCAGGAAGCGAATTCAAGATAGACGGCAAGGAAGTCACCATCCTCCGTCAGAGCGACATACTCGCTATAGTTGAATAAAACAGGAGGCAGATCAAAATGGCAAAACAGCTTAAGCACGGAGAAGAAGCCAGAAAGGCTCTCGAAGCAGGCGTAGATACGCTTGCCAATACCGTTAAAATAACTCTCGGCCCCAAAGGCAGAAACGTAGTGCTCGACAAGAAGTACGGCGCTCCCCTCATCACCAACGACGGTGTGACCATCGCAAAGGAGATCGAGCTGGAAGATCCGTTCGAGAATCTCGGCGCACAGCTCGTAAAGGAAGTTTCCGTAAAGACTAACGACGTCGCCGGCGACGGCACGACCACCGCCTGCGTGCTCGCTCAGGCGATCATCAAGGAAGGTCTCAAGAACGTTGCGGCGGGCGCTAACCCCATGATCGTCAAAAAAGGTATCGCCGCTGCGACGGACGCCGCCGTATCTTATCTTAAGAGTATTTCCAAGGAAGTAGACTCCAAGACGGGCATCCAGCAGGTCGCGAGCATTTCCGCGGGAGACGAGACCGTCGGCAAGCTCATTGCCGAAGCGTTCGAGAAGGTCGGCAAAGACGGCGTTATCACCGTTGAGGAATCCAAGACCATGGATACCGTGCTCAACGTCGTCGAAGGCATGCAGTTCGACAGGGGCTATGCTTCCAGCTACATGGTAACGGATACCGACAAGATGGAATGCGTGCTCGACAATCCCGTCATCCTCATCACGGATAAGAAGATAAGCAATATCCAGGAGCTGCTTCCCCTGCTCGAGCAGGTCGTGCAGAGCGGGCTTAAGCTCATGATAATCGCAGAGGACATCGAAAGCGAACCTCTTGCGACTCTCGTCGTCAACAAGCTGCGCGGAACGTTCAACTGCGTCGCAGTCAAAGCTCCCGGCTTCGGCGACAGAAGAAAGGAGATGCTCCGCGATATAGCGGTTCTCACCGGCGGCACCGTGATCAGCGAAGAGACCGGTCTTGAGATCAAGGATACCAAGCTCGATATGCTCGGCCGCGCAAAGCAGGTCAAGGTCAGCAAGGAAAACACGACCATTGTCGAAGGCGCAGGCGATCCCGAGCTTATCAAGGATCGCATCAAGATGATCAAGTCTCAGATCGAGACCACGACGAGCGACTACGACAAGGAAAAACTCTCCGAGAGACTTGCAAAACTCGCCGGCGGCGTTGCCGTCATCGGCGTAGGCGCAGCGACGGAAGTTGAGATGAAGGAAAAGAAGCTCCGCATAGAGGACGCTCTTGCAGCTACCCGCGCGGCAGTCGAAGAAGGTATCGTCCCCGGCGGCGGCGTTGCACTTCTCTCCGCTATCCCTACGGTCAAGGCGCTTGTCAAGAAGCTGGAAGGCGATGAAAGAACGGGTGCGGCTATCGTGCTCAGAGCGCTCGAAGAACCCATCCGTCAGATCGCGGTCAATGCCGGCATAGACGGCGGCGTAGTGGTCAACACGATACTCACCTCCCGCAACAAGACCAACTACGGCTACAACGCGCTCAAGAACGAGTACTGCGACGTAGTCGAACAGGGCATCATCGACCCGACGAAGGTCACGAGGAGCGCCCTCCAGAACGCGGCGAGCGTGGCGGCTACCCTTCTCACCACCGAGAGCATAGTCACCGATATCCCCGCTCCCGAACCCGCACCCGGCGCCAACGCCGGCGGAATGGGCGGAATGTACTGAGCCGCCCGACATAAGCGAAATATACCGAAAGCCGCAGGCATTGCCTGCGGCTTTCGCATTGTAGCAAATAATAAGCCATACAATATTCAGTATTGCAATATTAAAGCTATTTACTTTTACATGACTTTATCGTATATACAGTCAAACAAAAACTTCTTTCAGAGGTGTATCATGAAAAAATTCGCTATATTCTGCCTTATACTCTGCATTGCCGGAAGCGCTTTCGGCTTCGTCGGCTGCGGCAATGATCACGATGTAAGTTCGGAATTGGACCGACTGCGCACGGAACTTGCAGATATCCGGGATGACGCGGAAGAAACCGCGAACGCGCTCACAAGCCGTATCACCTCTCTCGAAACGCAGCTTGCCGCCGCGAATGAAGAGATCGCCTCTCTTCGCACCGAAGTAACAAGACTGACGGAACTCTCCTCCACCCTGTCCCGGACCATTACGGAACTGACGAATATCGTGAAAAACGAAGCGTCCGGCAACGAAGCGCTCAAAGCCAAACTCGACACACTGCAAGCGCAGTACGAACAGACGAAAGCCGCCGTAGATTCGCTTTCGGCAAAAGTTTCTTCGTTGGAATCCAACATCGGAAGCCTGCAAAGCGAACTCGACGAAGCCAATTCAAGGATCGACATACTCGAAAGTGTTGCCGGTCAGGAACCGCCCGTACTTAATATGGGATACACTTTCGTTCTTAAAAGTCCTACGGGTATTGAAATGCTGAAATTTAAACCTGTTGAATATAGAGCTTCGGGAAGCGGAAATAATATAGGTTATTTTCTTGATTTCAATATACAACGCCTTAACATTCCAAACAGCGTACCAATAGATAGTTATTTTACTTTTAGTGTATATAGTGAAAGATTAAACGAATATTTTTATAAATCCACAAACTTAGATTCAGTATACGAAGATATTGGAGATGATTTTTCTAAATTGTATGGTAGTAGTTTTATCAATAATTCACTACCACCCGAAGATGTAACTTATATAATAATAGGACTTCCCTCGGACAATAACCTGAACGATAATCAAGAAAAGAAATACATAATCCCTTACGCGATATATATGTTATAACTTACTCGCCGTCCTTTAGTGGACGGCATTTTTTATACTTTGCGTAGTTTTGACTTAACACGCAAGCCTTCGTCCAGCGTAAACTCGTTACCGAAACATTCGTATGCACTTGCTTCGCTATCGTATTTGCTCCGACAATTTATTTGTCCGCATAACCGAGCACACGAGATATTCCCCGCCGGATCGCGGCATATAAAAAGTCTCTTTCCGTTTGCTTCGAAAAGAGACCAGATATCCGAGATCATGCTTGGCAGTATCAAGTAAGCATCTCTGCTCCGGAAGGAACTCCGCCCATACCGGATACCACTTTATATGCCGCAAAATCCATACTTTCATCCGGGACCACATATATACGCTTATGCGACCATATGCCGGATGAACATTCCTGCGAAAACGCCTTATGCTCTATCATGTGCATGGCAAGCACAGGATGCGCAAATATGAGAGCTATAGACACGTTATGATTCATGAACAGCTTTTTGAGATCGTATTTTATACGTCTCGATACATATGCGTCCACAAGAAGAGTGCCCGTGCCGCCGCAATAAGGACACTTATCCTGGCTTATGGATCCGAGTTCCTTACCGACTTTTTTTCTCGTTATCTCGACAAGTCCGAGACCGGACATATCGAGAACACGCGTCTTGACGCGGTCGAAGAATAATTCGTTCTTCATCGCCTCAACGACGGATACTTTGTGATCGGGATCAGACATATCTATGAAATCGACCACTATTATCCCGCCTATGTTACGCAGACGGAGCTGCCGCGCTATTTCTTTGACCGCCTCGAGGTTTGTGCGGTATACGGTATCTTCACGGTTATCGGTGCCTATGTATTTTCCGGTATTGACGTCTATCGCCGTCAGCGCTTCCGTCTTCTCTATCATCAAGAATCCGCCGCTCGGAAGCTCGACGCGCGGAGAATATATCACCGACATATCTTCGCCTATACCGTAATAGTCGTATATGTCCTCTTCCTCATCGTAAAATTCCACACTGCCTCGGAAATACGGACAGAAAACCTCCACCATCTGTCTGATGTCTTCAGCCATATGCTCGTTGTTGCACACGATGCTTTCCGTCGTGTCGGTAAGCATGTCACGTATCGTTCTGTAAAGGATATTCCCTTCGTTATGTATAAGAGCGACTCCTTCCGTTTCTTCCCAGCGCTTCTGGATACGCTCTCCCGCTTTTATCAGGAATTTAGCTTCCTGCGTGATCTCCTCCGCCGTAGCAGTAAGACAGTTGGTGCGGGCAATAAATCCGCCTCCCTCGGGAGCTAATCCGGTAAGAAGCTCCGTAAGCTTGTCCCTGAGCGTAGGGCTGGTTATCTTATTGGATACGCCCACAAAAGAGAGATTGTAAAGATATACGACAAAGTGACCCGGTATCGAGATGTTGGACGACAGTTTGGGGCCTTTAAGTTCGGTCCCTTCTTTTATCGCCTGCACCATTACATAATCGCCCTTTTTAGCGGAGATATTATGCGGCAATGCATTGCGTTCGCCGAGTACGGATTTGTGATCGAGCGTCTCGTCTATATACCAAAAACCGGTACGGCTCAATCCGATATCCACGAATGCGCTCTGCAATCCGTCGACCACATCGGTCACTCTGCCCTTGTAAATATTCCCGGAAGTCTGCCTCTCTTCGGCAGACTCACTGTATAGCTCACTGAGCTTTCCGTTCTCGATCAATCCTACAGTAGTATAATTTTTCTCGCTATCGACTAAAATAATGTTCTTCATATTCTTTGTCTGCATAACGGAGTGTATTATATCATATCCGGCGAAAATTTGCAATAGAAATTACCGTATCGGAATAACTAAATTGCGTTATTATTTCCTCGAGACGACGCTCGTCTAACCTAAACAGCTCCTTTCCCGCCGTATCGCATACGATAAAACGCGTATAGACATCCGGACGGAGCATAGCGAAAAGTTCGGCGGCAGTACTGTCTCCGGATACCATTATCTCGCGTACCGGCAATCCGCCGCAAAGCCGTCGTTTCATATCGTTCATAGCATATATCCTGCCATAGCATCCAGGTTCTTCCGGAAGCATGAGCGACGCGATAATAAATATGCCGAGCGTGGCAAAAGTATAATTTGCACCGACAAATATCATTGCAAATGCGCCGGCAACAGCCGCGATCCCCACAATTATCCCTACTATGCGTGACAAAGTACAAGCGAGTTTTTCGGAAAATTTACATTTAAGCACGCTCTTTAATATGCGTCCGCCGTCCATCGGATAAACAGGCAGCAGATTTACCGCCGCCGTGAACAGCGACGCGTCCGCTATTCCCTTCGTCGCCGCATACGTCACCGGAAACAGCCACCACAAAGCGGCAAAGAAAACAAACATGACGATATTGGCGACGGGTCCTGCCGCGGCGATGCGGATCTCATCTCCCGGTTTTATGTAGCACGACCCGCCGGTCAACGATATACCGTAAGGCATTATCCGCATGGAGACAGCACGATACCCCAGCTTCTCGCTGACATACGCATGAGCGTATTCATGAGGTATGAGCACAGCGGAATACGCCAGGACCGCCAGCCCGTGACCGAGCAAAACGAGGACGACGAGCGAAACGGGCGTCAGCGGCGATATTGTGATCCCTTCGCGGATCTTGGGTCTGCATTTGCATTTCATCTTGTATTTTATGCGTACTATGTCTGACATATTACGATTTTTGCGTTATTTTGACCGGGTTTCGAGAAGGTTTCCGGCATCATAAACTTCGTCCGCGCAAAAATCGATATGAAATAATACCTCGGTGCCGCTCTCATCTATATCCGCGACGACGGACATTTCCCCCGTCAGCGACATATATTCGGACAAAAGCTCACGCAGATCGGTCTTCATGAGCGCGATAAGCGCCGTCATGGATCTGACTTTGGTACCGAGAAGATATTTTTTAAGTTTGTCCGACACGTCCGTATTCATAGTCTGCGTTTCATCCTCCTTTTGATACCGCCGAATATCCCGCGGTATTTTTTCGTAAGATCGAACACCTCGGGGACGCCCGACAATATCCCGCGGGCAAGAGCGCAGCTTGCCGACCATCCGGCGCTCATGCCGTAATCGAACGCGTTGCTCAGGAGATTCATTCCGTCGTCTTCGGGTATCATTCCGAATACTTCCGTTCCCAGAAGTCTTTCCACGTCGCCGCGGGACAGCATCTCTCCGGACAGCACGAGATCTCCGCGGACGCGGTTCACCGCAACGTAAATACGCGTCATGCCGTTTCCCTTAAGCAGCGTCATCACCGTCTCCGCGTCGCGCACGCTGCTTATGTGCGGAGTGGTCACGAGGATCGCCTCATCGCACGCGCCGACCGCTCGTCTGAAGCCGGCCTCTATCCCCGCCGGACAGTCCACAAGGACTATATCGAAGCTGCGGGACAGCCTCGCGACTATCTCTTTCATGCTCTGCGGATCGATCGCCGAACGATCGTAGCTGTGTGCGCCCGGAAGGATATACAGCTCCGGCTCATCGGTATCGCGCACGAGCGCCTGCTGCATACGGCACTTTCCCTCCGCCACATCCACTACGTCATAAACGATACGCGAATCCACGGAAAGAAGGACGTCGAGATTGTTCAACCCGAGATCGGCGTCGAGCGCAACGGTGCGTTCTCCCATCGACGCAAATATCCTGCCGAGAGCAGCCGTGAGCGTCGTCTTCCCCACGCCGCCCTTTCCGCTTGTAACAACGAATGTTCTCGCCATATCCCGTATATATTAGCATATCGCCCATGTCGCAATATGGGCGTTATTGACGCAAATACGCTTTTAACGTAAAAAGAAAAAGACGGACAGAATATCCGTCTTGTTCCGCATGATATTTCAAACAGCGATCTTACGTCTGCTCAGGCTCCGAAATAGCCTTACCTTCCTCGGACGCAGCCGCCGACGACTGCATTCCCGCAGCCTTTTTCATCGGCTCCGGCATCGTTTCGGGCGTCAGTCCGTAACTGACGGCGGCATACGGGATGTAATATTGCGCATACAGCCCGATCACCTGTTCCTCGCTCATGTCGATATCCTCACGCACGAGAACGGCGTCCGCCACCAGCTTATATCCCGGAAGATTACCCGTTTCTATAAGCTTGCGGGCCGCGTCGGCGGCATTGGGCGCATAACCGAACACCAAGAGCAGCGGCGTGCTGTCTTGCATCCTGACTGCGTTTATCGCGCGGCAGAGTTGCAGACAGCTCGCATATTTAGCAAGCACAATCATCGCCGGGATCGCAGGGACGATGAGCAGTGTGAGTATGCGGAATACGATGCTGAGCGTGTGCAGCTTCTTGCAGCGTCGCTCCATATCCGGCACTATCTCTTTAAGATTTACATAACGTACTTTCATATTTCCCCCGTTTACGGTCATCGACGTGTGCCGAGCACTTCGCCGAGCAGTACCGAATTTTCCAAAAGTTTACCGCCGCCGAGCACGGTGGCATATTCCGCGTCGTCGTGCACGATGACGGGAAGATTAAGCTTTCCGAAGAATAATTTATCAAGTCCGAGTATCTTGCTGCCGCCGCCCGTGACGTGGATACCGTCGCTGCCTATATCTGCGGAAGTCTCCGGCGGAAGGACCTGAAGGATACTGTCCACGGCATCCGCGATACGAAGATAATAAGGCATGAGCGCCTCCATGACGTCCGTAGCCTTAACGCGGAAATTAGCGGGAGAACGCGCCGATATATCGGTGCCGGAGACGAGGATCCCCGTCTTATCGTTGGAGTACAGACTTCCGACGCGGCTTTTTATGCGCTTTATCGTTTCCGCGCCCACATCGAGGCTGTACTTTCCCATTATAAAGTCGCGGAGCGCTTTATCCATCATGTCTCCGCCCACGTTTATGGAGCAGCCGCTTATTATGGCTCCGAGAGAAACGACCGCGATCTCGGTCATGCCGCCGCCTATATCGACTATAAGTCCGCTTTTATGCGTATGTACCGGCATGCCCGCGCCTATGGCGGCAAGCAAAGCGTTTTCTATCATTATCACACGGTTGCAGCCCACTTTGGCGAACACATCGTCATAGATACGCCGTTCCTCCATGGACAGTCCGACGGGGATACCGACGAGAGCGCGGATCCTCGGTCCGAAAATGCCGGGGCGTATG
>USNB01000027.1 GCA_900555875.1 uncultured Eubacteriales bacterium | reverse complement strand
CCGGTATTCCCTTCCGCCCGTATATACAAAACATATACATCCCGGAAACTTCAATCCCATATAAGGGATACTCGCAACGGCAGCCATGACCGAGGATCTGCCGTCGGACGCCTGCGTCCAGAAATATTCTGACGGAAAAGACCTGCCGAGATCCTTTTCGATGTATCCCGTACCACCGTCGAAATCATAAGTCCTGCCGTCTATCTCAAGCTGCCCGGACAGCGAATGCATCATCGAAACGACTCCGTGTTTGCATTCCATCAGAGGGAAGGATGCGAACGGTCCCATGATATCGCGCGACGGCGCGGCAAGCTCTCCGAACCTTACGTCTCCGTGCAGAGTATGACCTTCCTCGTCGATATCCGCATGAAGACCGGACTCATCCGCCGTCAGTCCGCAAAACCTTGCCGAGAACCTGTCCTCGTCGGCGGAAAATTCCGATACATCCTTTCTTATACCGAAAGAGTTTTCGCCGACGAACTGCAACATCGAATATCTTTCGCCGCTCGCCTCCGCATGATACGAGATTATAAGGGCAACGGCTTTTCCGGACGCATCGATGAGCTTTACGTACCATCCTTCGAAATAGCGTTTTTTCTTATACTTGCCGCCGAAATAAGGAAGCACCTTGTTGCCGTATTTGATCCGTCCGATCAACCAGAATATCGCAGTAAGGATAAGAAATACCAGAACGAACCAATTTGCCGTATCGGCATACCTGAAGACGAATATCGCAATGTCGGCAGCTATCGTATACGCGATGAGCGGTATACCGAACTGCAAAAGACCGCCGCTCCTGTAAAACGTAAAAAGAAGATAAGAAAATGCCGCGACAAGGACAAGCGCCGTAACGATCTCAAGAACGACGAAAGCCGTCTGCACAGGACCGAGGTCGGCACTGTACACCACGGGTATGGCCATGGAAAAACACACAACGTAAAGATACGACACTACCAGCCTGCCGCGCGTAACGTCGGATCTCGCACGCATCCCAGCGCCTATCGAACGAAGCAGCATGGATATCAGCAGACAGCCGTAAGCAGTAAACTGCAGCCAAAGCACCGTAAACGTCGTATGAACCATACCGCCTACAAGTATCAGTCCCGCTGCCGCCGCCATATTGCGCGCGTCCGTCTTTTCCAGATATCTTTGCCTGCGGGTAAACAGAAACCCGAATATGCTTCCATTGAAAAATACCATCGCAACGAAAGACGAAACGAGCGCCGCGGCAGTAACTATGTGCGCATACCATTGTACGACATCGCCGCTTTCGTAGAACGGAACGTCGGATACAAACCCCATAACGACGGCTACCGTGCGCTCGGCAAAAAGTATCAAAAAATACAGCGCATATAAAAGGATGATCGCATAGCCGAGCGCTCCCGCTTTCCCGTTGCCGCCCGTCGTTTTGTTTTTATCATTATAATTCATTTGCATTCTCTCGATAATAAGTTATGACCATAAACGCGCGCCGTAAACGCCTGTCCGCGGCGATCATAAAATATTTTCATCAAACGTTTATTTCGACTTCCTCATCCGAAATCTTTTCGCTCCTGAGAATGGGCATTATATGTTCGTTAACGAATTCTTCCGTCTGCGCCTCAGCTCTTCCCGTGAAATTTTTCGGATCCATGATACCGTCTATACTGTCCTTCACTGCGGCAAATGCCTTATCCTTCTTGATACGGACTATAAGATCGTTGTCTCCGCCCTCCTGCTTGACGACTTTACCGGCATCCATTGAATGACGGCGAATCAGTTCATGCAATTCCTGACGATCGCCTCCGGCTTTTACACACTCCATCAGTATGGTTTCGGTCGCCATGAACGGCAGTTCGGCGGCTATATGCTTGGCGATCACCTTGTCGTATACTACCATTCCTCCCGCGATATTGATATACAGATTAAGTATACCGTCGGTCGCAAGGAACGCCTGCGGGATCGTTATGCGCTTGTTCGCACTGTCGTCCAGAGTTCTCTCGAACCATTGCGTAGACGCGGTGATTGCCTCGTTTTCCGGAAGAGTTATCACGTACCTTGCAAGAGCGCACATCCTCTCGCTGCGCATGGGATTACGCTTGTATGCCATTGCCGACGAGCCTATCTGGTCTTTTTCGAACGGCTCCTCCATCTCCTTCATGTTCTGAAGTATACGGAGATCGTTTGCAAACTTATATGCGCTCTGAGCGATACGGGAAAGCACGGAAAGCACGTTATAATCGAGTTTGCGCGTATACGTCTGACCCGACACAGCAAATGCGGATCTGAATCCCATCTTTTCCACGACATACTTTTCAAGCGCTTTGATCTTTTCCCCGTCGCCGTTAAACAATGTCATGAAACTTGCCTGCGTACCGGTGGTTCCCTTTACGCCGCGCAGCTTCAGTCCGTCCGTTACGGCGACAAGATCTTCATAGTCCATCATGAGATCCTGGAGCCAGAGACACGCCCTCTTTCCCACGGTCGTAAGCTGAGCGGGCTGAAGATGAGTAAATCCGAGGGTGGGCATACTCTTGTACTCGAGAGCGAACGCGGAAAGTTTCTTCATCACCTGAAGCAGTTTACCTTTCACAAGCTCGAGCGCTTCGCGCATAAGTATGACTTCCGCGTTATCCGTTACGTAGCAACTCGTAGCTCCGAGATGTATGATCGGCATCGCTGCCGGGGCCTGCTGCCCGAACGCATACACATGAGCCATAACATCGTGACGCACCTGCTTTTCGCGCGCTGCGGCGACATCGTAGTTTATGTCCGAAACATGCGCCTTCATCTGCGCTATCTGCTCGTCCGTTATATTCAGTCCGAGTTCCTTTTCTCCTTCGGCAAGAGCTATCCACAGCTTGCGCCAGGTAGTAAATCTGTTATCGTCCGAAAAAACGCGTGCCATTTCTCTTGATGCGTATCTCGTGATAAGCGGGTTTTCGTAAGTATCTTTCATATATCGCTCCCTGCCGCGAAAAATGTTTCTGCGGTCTTATAAAAAATATTCTGAATGTCTTTCTCCGTCAGCCCGAGACCCGACAGATCGTCGCCGAGCGCAGAAACGTCGGCATATCCCCCGAATCCGACAGGCATATAATCCGTTCCGTACAGATCGGTACCGAGCGCGACCCTTTCGGAACCTACGACCGAACACATATGCGCTATGTGACGGGCGTAATCGATCCGTTGGCAATTCTCTCCGTATTTCAATCCGCAGACTAGAAAATTCGGCACTGCGGCGATCCCGACGATGCCGCCCGCCTCGGCTATACGCACGGCGTCGTCATCCGTTATACAACGCGGATGGGCGCATAACGCACGGCACGCCGTATGCGAACACATGACGCGGCAGCCGCGCGAAGAAGCATATGACAGCGCGTCGCGCAACGCGATATCGGACAAATGAGCGACGTCAAGGACGCATCCATGACCGGCGATGTCGTCCACCGCCTGCCTGCCCTCTTCCGTCAGCGGTTTTTCGCACCCGCATCCGCCGGCAAGCGGATCGTCTCCGTTCCACGTAAGCGATACATAAACGGGACGCGTTTCTCTGATCGCCCGCGCTCTGTCGGACGCACGAAGCTTCCCCAGCCCTTCTATTGCAAGACGAACTCTTATATCCGTCTCCGGCACGGAAAAAGCGGATATATCCGTCCCTTCCGGAATACCGGCAGTCCATATCGCAAGTACGATGTCGGTAAGCCCGTCCTTTGAATACCATTCCAGCACGGAACGGTATTCCGTGCAGTCAGATGCGGTAAGCAGATCGTTATGCAGATCGAACAACATAATATCTATTATGCGAATAATTTAAGATCCGTGTTCATACAGCCGTAGATCTCCGCAAGCGGTGCGAATTTAGGAACACGCTCCATTTCTTCCAGTTTATATCCGAAAAGATAAAGAAGCACGTCGGCAGCCTGTTTGCACGTCTTCAGCAGCCGTATCCTTTCGCTCTGGCGATGCCCGGTATACGGCACTATACGCGTAAGCGCGACGGAGCTCGCACTTACGAGGCCGTAGAGCAAATTCCTGTAATGAAAATATTGTTTGTTTTTATTCATACGCGCATCCTCTATCTCTTTGCGCATACGAGGCTCTTCATCGTTGTATCTGTATCGCACGCTGTCGCATATCCCTCCGTACAGATGTTCGAGATCGGCGTCGAGCTGTTGCTTGTTCATAAGTTCCAGCTCGGATATCAGCGCATTCAGCTTTCTCGAAAAATCGGATAAAGTGCGAAAATCCATAGCCGACACTTCCGCATATCCGTCCGAACCGATCACTGCACGAGGAAGGAGCAACTGAAAAGCGAACAAAAAGGATTCGCGTATGAGCGCCTCTTCATCCTTTCCGCCCGTTCTTCCTCCGGGACAGACGAATATGGTATTATACGTATAATCGAATGCCGAACGACAACGATATATCATATCGTCAAATTCTTTGCCGCGAGTCGTAAGATATCTGCGGGCGTCAGACTTGTTGACCGCGGTATAATCGGCTATCGCCTTTTTTGCCGCTTCGTTGTACGCTCTGTTTTCGGCATATACCGTCTCGCACCCGCCGACATTATAGCCCGGACGCACGGAACGCGCAAAGTGTATGAATACACCGTAAAGCGCCTTTGCCTCGTTACATACGTCTTCACCCGGTTCGGACAGCACGTCTCCGACGGAAATAAAAGAAACGGCTTTCTGCAATGCTCTTATCGCAACTTCCGTCACGGCGATGACATGTCCGCCCACCTCGGGATCATCCAGCATGGCGGTCTCCCTGTCGAGCAAAGTAAGACGGCGGCAATCCCTGCCCATTACGATGTACTCTTTCCTCGCCTGATCGATATTTTCAGGCTCGCCGTATATAGACCCGATCGTATCGTACAATGCGGTAAGAAGCGATTCCGCTTCGGCAAAAATATGGAGCAAAAAGCCGCGTTTGACGCTTTGCGGCTGAGCGGTGAGTTTCATTTTCGCAACGGAAGCAGTAAGCATATCCACAACGAATTCGGCGCCGCACAATTTCCCTTCCTGGCGTTTACGGCGTATGTCCGACAGACGATAAAAATATTCGGCGAAAAAATTGTTTTTATCCGCTTTACGGACCTTATCGAAGCATATGCCAGCCATCACGAAATCGCCTGCAGAAAAAAACTCGTGCGCTTCGGTATAATCGGCTTTTGCCTGTTCCACGTCGATTATATTCCCCTCTGCGGCAAGTTCGGAACGCTCAAGCGCCTGTCCGCAATACGGACAAGAAAACTTGTCTCCGTCGCTTTCCGCAAAAATACTTCTTCCGCAGTGACTGCATATGGCATGAATGGCGGACATCGTTCCCTCCGTTATCATCTGTATGCGGATATTATACTACATAACCGCCCGTTTGTAAAGAGTTTAAGGAAAATCCGTATATGCAAACCGGACCCGATAAACATCGGGTCCGGTTCTTGGTTTTCATACCGATCATTTCTTGACTTCAAGATCCTTGAGCAGATCCGCAAACGGATTGTTTCCGGCATCTTCGCTCCATTCCGCTTCGCCGGTCTCTCTCTCCTGCTCTCTCTTTCTGGGAGCGCGGGGTTTGGAGTCCTTTCTGTCGGCTTTCGGTGCCCTCTCTTCGGGAGCAAGCTCGGGCATGCATGCCTTTGCACTCAGCGTGATCTTCTTCGCTTCGGAATCTACCGCAAGTACTTTGACTTCTATTTCATCGCCCACTTTATATATGTCGTTTATATTCTTGACATAAGTGTTGCTTGCTTCGGACACGTGCACGAGACCTTCCACTCCGGGCTCCACTTCCACGAACGCGCCGAACGGCATGATGGAAGTGATCTTACCCGTAAACGTCGAACCGACGGGATGATTCTCGATCGCAACGTCGAACGGATGCTTCTGAAGCTGCTTATATCCGAGAGATACTTTTCCCTTTTCTCTGTCGGCCTTAAGCACTACGAAGTCGTATTTCTTTCCGACCTTGAGCACGTCCTCGATGGACTTGAACTTCACCCACGAAACGTCGCTGATGTGTACAAGGCAGTCATAACCGTCAACGCTCACGAACGCACCGAACTTGCTGATGCTCTTGACCTTGCCGTTGACGATGACGCCGGGAACGACGTTCGTCCAGAATATCTCTTCTCTCTCTTTACGCTCACGCTCGAGAATGACCTTCTGGCTCGCAACTATCCTCTTCTTCTCGTCGTTGATCTCAAGGCGTTCGAGTCTGAGCGTCTTGCCCACATAGGGTTTAAGATCGCTGACGTATCTCTCTTTGATCTGAGATGCGGGAATAAATACGGTGTAAGTGCCGAGCTTGCCGAGAAGACCGCCGCCCTTTTTCTTGGCAACGTCGCGCTCGACGGCTCTGTCGACTTTAAGCTCGAATTCCTGACCGTCGCGTATAGTGTCGACGACCTTGTCGCCTTCCTTGATCTCGTCGACAGCCTTCTTGGAGAAACGGTATACGCCGTCCTCCGTTCTGCTGGCAAGGAGCTTTACTTCAAGCTCCATGTCCGCGGGGTAATCCGCAGGATCGTACGTACCATCCAGTGTGGCTTCCTCGGCAGATATAAAACCGTCTACCTTGGAATTAAAAGCTACCGTTATACCCTTTTCGTCTGCGGATATAACTTTTACTTTCATGATTTTGCCGCTGCTCAGTTTGCCGCTTGTTCCATCGGCGTCGACCGCCTGCAAGAATTCTTCATTCGTTGCTACGGTGAAGTTGTTGTCCATGTATCGAATTACCTCCGTTATCGACTCCTCCGGAGCCGATGCGCCGGCGACGATCCCTATCTTATCGTCGGCATTAAATTTTATTCCAGTCAGATCCTCTGCCGAACCGATAAGAAAAGCACTGCATTGTTTTTCGCAAATCTCTTTCAGTTTCAACGTATTGGAACTTCGCTCGTCTCCGATGACGAGAACTTTATCGCATACACGCGACAATTCTTCCGCCTCTCTTTGACGCTCTTGAGTAGTATAACAAATTGTGTCGAATATTTCAACTGTTTTTAATCCTTCTTTCGCAAATTTCTCCGCTATATTTGCAAATTTTTTTGCGGAAGCCGTCGTTTGAGCCACAAGACACACTTTTTCACCGCATAAAAGCGAATCGGGTATCGCGCTTTCGTCCTCGATGACGACTGCTTCGTATTTGCATAACGAATTGATACCGACCACCTCTGGATGATCTTTTTTCCCGAATATGGCTATCCTGTACCCTTTTGCATACATGTCGGCAACTATGTCGCGAGTCCTTCTGACGAACGGACACGTCGCATCCACGACCTCAAGCCCGAGTTTTTCCGCACGCGCGACTTCCTCTGCCGGAGCACCGTGAGAACGTATGACAAGCACAGAACCGGGTTCGGCTTCGCGCACGTCGTCTACGGCGCGGATACCCTTCGCTTCCAGTTCGGAAACTATGCGGGCATTATGTATGAGCTTGCCGTAAGTATCCCCCCGCCTGCCTCCCTTATCGGCGCAGGCAAGAGATATCGAACGTTTTACTCCGTAACAGAACCCAAGATGTTTTGCCCTTACGATAATCACTCTTTATCCTCACCCTTTCCGCGCTTTCGTGCGGCAAGTTCTTCGCGCAGTTTTTCCGCCTTCAGACGTTTTTCTTCCGCTCTGCGCAATTTCTCTTCTTTGCGACGAGCTTTCTTTCTCGCCTTCATGCGTTTCTTTTCCGCGCGGACTTCCTTGCCGTAACGTTTTTCGCGCATGATCGTTCCGAGATATTCCTTAGCTTCTTCCATGCCCGCACTTATCTTCTCTGCAAGCTCGCCCAATTTTTCGGCGGTAAGCGGACCATTCACTCCGGACGCAAGATCTATCGGTTTACCTATATACAGATAACTTCTGCGGAAAAATTTCGGGCGGCGATATATGTACACCGGCAGAACGCATGCGTTTCCTCTCACCGCAAACATGGCGGCGCCGTGTTTGACTTTCAGCATGGTTTCGTCGCTTGCGTCACGGTTACGCGTGCCTTCGGGGAATATACCGAGGACTTCGCCGTTTTTAAGCAAACCGACCACTCGTCTGATGGTCGAAAGATCGATATTTTCCCTGTTTACTCCCACTACGCCGAGACGCGGCAGCAGCCATCTGAAAAAGGCGCTGTTATAAAACTCCTCTTTCGCGATAAAATGCCAATACATCGGAATAGCAGAAAAAGCCATGGGAGCGTCCAGCAAGCTCCTGTGGTTGAACGAAAGGATATATCCGCCTTTTTCGGGCAGATTCTCAAGGCCGAGAGCGCGGCCGGGCAGCATCAGCTTAAGCAGCGGATACAGCAATCCCTTAAGAAAACGGAACCACGCCCTGTAATTGCACTTCTTATCCAGCGCCTTTCTGTATTTTTCTTTTTTCAGTATCCCGCTCATTTTGCTAACATACAGGCGATCATCTTCTCCGCGACTTCTTCCGCAGTCATATCGTCCGAATTTATTTCCACCGCGTCTTCCGCCTTGCGGAGCGGCGCGACCGGACGGTTCGAATCGCGTTCGTCGCGCGCTATTATATCCTCGCGCACTTTATCGAATGTTACGTCCTGTCCCTTCTGCACAAGTTCATTATACCGTCTGCGCGCACGGTTGTCAACGGACGCGGTAAGGAAAAACTTATATTCCGCGTCCGGCAGTACGCATGTCCCTATATCGCGACCGTCGAGTACGGATGAATTTTCCGCAGCAGCTTTCCGCTGCATCCCGAGAAGAGCCTTTCTTACGCCGGGAAGCGCGCTGAAACGGCTGCCGTATTCGGATACGCCGTTGCCGCGAATGGCGTCCGTAACATCTTCGCCGTCAAGAAACACTTTTTGCGTACCGCCTGCAAACGATACGGAAATATCAGTATCTGCAAGCAGCTTTTCGACCTCCGCGTCGTCCTCTTTCCATCCGCACCGCATGGCCTTCAATCCGACCGCGCGGTAAAGCGCACCGGTATCGAGATACTTTATCCCGAGCCTGGCCGCAAGAATTTTTGCGACCGTGCTTTTTCCCGCTCCTGACGGACCGTCTATCGCGACGTTATACTTCTTCATCGGCATACTCCTTTCTGAGGCTCGCGGCTCCTCCCATATACACATGAACGGGCTCCGCGGCGTCATCCGACGAACAGACGGTAACGAGCATCCTTATGCATTTTCCGAGAGCGCCGTCGATATCCGGCTCCATACACGAAAATAACGGAGCCGGAAGTATACCGGACTCCCTGACCGCCTTTGCCGGATATGCGGCGGTAAGATCTGCAGTCGTGGATATCACGATACTTACGGCGTAGTCAAACGTATTTTTCTCGGTTATTCGTTTTATGAGCGCAACGGACTTTGCCGATATTTCTTCGGCGGTGTTTTCGTCTGCGGTCACAGCTCCTCTTATGGCAAATATTTTCATCCCTCTCTCCCTGCGGCGATACCCGCGCTTCGTCCCGTCGCAAACGCACACTGAAGATTATATCCGCCCGTAAGAGCGTCCACATCCAGTATTTCTCCCGCAAAATATAACCCTTTTACGAGTTTGCTTTCCATTGTCCGCGGATCGACCTCTTTAAGTTCGACTCCGCCTGACGTTATTATCGCTTTGCCGATATCCTCTATGCCCTTTGGCGAAAACGTCAGATTCTTAACGGTGCAGCCAAGCGCGAATCTCTGCGCCCGCGTCACCGAATTGCCCTTCACGCTGCCGGGAACTCCGCTTTGCTCGAGAACATACGGGATGATCGCTTTCGGAAGAAGCGACGTCAGGATATTAGCAAGATCTTTGTTCTTCATCTCCCCGAGATCGCTCGTTATGCGCTCGTCCAGAGTCTCGGGCGAAAGGGCGGGTTTAAGGTCAACGACCAACCTGCCCCTGCTTATATCCAGACGGTTCACCCGGCTGGAAAGCGTAAGTATTATCGGTCCGCTCACACCGCTGTCCGTAAACAGCATTTCGCCGAATTCGGAAAACTCCCTGCCGTCAGCTTTCACCGTGGCCCTGACGTTGCGCAAAGACAATCCCTGAAGCGGCGTCACGTCATCGTACAGCAATATCGCGGACAGACCGGGCGCCGCAGGGACTACGGTATGTCCGAAAGAACGCGCTATAGTATAGCCGTCCCCGGTGCTTCCTGTAGAAGGATAGCTCAGACCGCCCGTGGCGACGATCACTCTGTCAAACACGAATTCGCCTTTGTCCGTATACACAAGGAATTTATCGTCCTGTTTTTCCACACGCAGTACACGCGTATCGAGCATGATCTCCGCACCGTTTTTTTCCGCGGCGCGGACAAGAGTTTTTATCACGTCGCTCGATTTGTCGCTCGCCGGAAACACCCTGCCCCCGCGCTCTGTTTTAAGGCGCAGTCCGTTTTCTCCGAGCATTTCCATCAGGGATTGCGGCGGGAATGCGGTCAGAGAACTTATCATGAACTTCTCTCCGCGAACGATATTGGGGAAAAATTCATACAACGCGCAATTATTGGTAAGGTTACATCTTCCCTTTCCCGTTATGTATAATTTTTTGCCCGCCTTCTCGTTGCGCTCGAGAACGGTCACGTCTCCTCCGCAAAACGAAGCGGCGGCAAGGCCGGCGGCTCCGCAGCCTATGATACCCACTTTCACAGCGTAAATCCCTCTCTGAGTTTGCCGAGAAGCGCATAGTCGTTCATATCGAGCGTCACCGGAGATATCGTTACAAAACCGCGGCGCACGGAAGAAACGTCCGTTTCGGTATCCGTTTCCTCGTCCTGAGGCTCGCCGCCTA
>USNB01000026.1 GCA_900555875.1 uncultured Eubacteriales bacterium | reverse complement strand
TTCGCCACCTCCCCTGGGGCAACCAGGGAAGGCTGTATTAAAGTTCGCGCACGTCGTCGACGTGCGCGAAAGCATTTATTCCGCCGCTCTGAGCATTTTGGTGTAGAAGCCGCCAGCGGAGACAAGTTCGTCGTGCGTGCCTTTTTCGATTATGCGGCCGTCGTCCATCACGACTATGAGATCGCTGTCGCGTATGGTGGAAAGGCGGTGCGCGACGATGAAAGAGGTCTTGCCGCGCATGAGTTCGGCGAATGCCGCCTGCACTTCGCGTTCCGTCATGGCGTCTACGGAAGCGGTCGCCTCGTCGAGTATGAGCATTTCGGGAGAGGTGAGGAACACCCTGGCGATGGCTATGAGCTGTTTCTGTCCTTCGCTTAGCTCTTCGCCGTCGCCTGATACCACGGTATCGTAGCCTTGCGCGAGCGTGCTTATGAACTTATCCAGATGCGCGGCGTCTGCGGCGCGACGGATCTCCTCTTCGCTTGCGTCAGGCTTGCCGTAGGCGATGTTTTCGCGCACCGTGCCCGAAAACAGCCAGGTATCCTGCAATACCATTCCGAACGATCGGCGCACGTCCTCGCGGGAGAATCTTTCTATGTCCTCGCCGTCGAATACGAGGCGGCCTCCCGTTATGTCGTAAAAGCGCATGATGAGATTTATGATCGTTGTCTTTCCGCTCCCGGTCGTGCCGACGAGAGCGATCTTTTGGCCCTGCTTTGCCTCGAAGGATATGTGTTCCATGAACGGTTTATCCGGTGAATAGGAAAAGGACGCGTCGTCGAACGCTATGCCGCTCACGGGGTGGGCGATAGGCGTGGAGCCGCCTTTGTCCTCGTCTGCGAGGTCGGTCAGCTCGAATATCCTGCGCGCGGCGGACGCAGCGGTCTGAAGCTCCGCGGTGACGCTTGTCACGTCGTTGAAGGGTTTCGCGAACTGATTCGCGTAGGCGAGGAATGCCGAAAGCCCGCCGAGAGTGAGCGACGCATGGATCCCGGTCGCCCAGCCGTCCGCGCCGCTGCCTATTATGAACAGACCTCCTATTATGGCGACTATGGCATATATTATGTTATTGACTATACGGCTGACGGGGTTTACGAGCGCGCCTGCGAATTGTGAACTTAAGCCGCTTTTCATGAGTTCGGCGTTTATTGCCGCGAATTCCTTTTCGCTTTCTCCGACGCGTCCGTACGATCGCAGTATGCGTGTGCCCGAGAGGTGTTCCTCCGCGAGTCCGCTCATCTTTTCCATATTCTTGCTCTGGCGGGCGAACGTCACGCGGTTGCGCTTGGCTATCGCGGCGGAGACGAACGCGCTGATGGGCGTCAGCAGTACGACGACGGACGCGACCGCCCAGTTCATTACATACATGCAGACTATCGTCATCATGAGCGTGACCAGTCCGGCGGACAGCTGCATGATGCCCTGATAAAGTCCGTCGGACAGATTTTCGCCGAACGTAGTCATGCGCGTCATCAGATCGCCGCGGCTGTGCTTTTCTATGGAAGAAAGGGGAAGCGACAGCAGTTTCGAATACAGTTCTCGCCGCACGTCGCGCACGGTAAGGAAGGAAAGACGGCTGAGCAGTATGTTTCCCGTCCATACCGATATCCCGCTCGCAGCCACGCATGCCGCGATTATGACGCAGTACCGCGCGATCATGCCGAAGTTCGTCGCGCCTTCTATGGCATAGTCTATCGCACGTCCGGTGAACACGGGCGCGAGCAGCGACAGCGCCGTGCCGACTATCACGAGCAGCATGCCCGGGATCAGACACGACTTGTGCTTCATCGCGAGAGAGAGCAGTCTGAATATGACCGAATGATCTTTCTTTATCTTCGTTTTCATACCGTTCCCTCCGCTGCCGTCATGTAGCTTTCCCCGGACGCGGCGTCGTTCTTCCCTCCGAGCATGCGGTACAATCCGCATGTGCGAAGCAGCTCTTCGTGCGTTCCGTATCCCATGACGCGCCCTCCGTCCAGCACGAGCACCTTATCCGAACGCCTTATCGTGCCTATTCGCTGCGAGATGTTTATTATGGCCTTATCCCGGCACGTCTTGCGCACGCCGCTCATGACTTCCGCTTCCGTCACGTAATCGAGCGCGCTGGCGGCGTCGTCGAGGACGAGCACGGGTGCGTCGCGAAGAAGCGCGCGTGCGAGCGATATGCGCTGTTTCTCGCCGCCCGAGAAGTTGTTGCCCTTCTGCGTGACGGGAGTGTCAAGCCCGTCTTTTTCCGAAACGAACCCCCATGCGTGCGACGTGCGGAGCGCGTTTTCCATATCGCCGTCATCCGTGCATCCGCTCATCCCGAGATTGCTGCGGACCGTTCCCGAAAACAGCAGCGGCTTTTGCGGTGCGAGCGTGACGAGCGAACGCAGCTGCTCGTCCGTATAGTCCCGTATATCGTTTCCCGCTATGCGCACGCAACCCTCCGTCGCGACGTAAAATCGCGCGAGCAGCCCCGCTAACGTGGATTTTCCGCTTCCCGTAGTGCCTATCACGCCGAGGATCTCTCCGCGGCGCAGCGTGATATTGAGTCCGCCTACGGCGTTCTCTTCGCCGCCGAACGAGTATGCCGCGTCTTTCATCTCCACGAGCGGGGCGGAGAAGTCGGGTACCGCTCCCGCGCCCTCCCTTGTCTCCGCGAGCGCGAACACCGCGTTGATCCGGGCAGCGGAAGATATAGCTTTGGATATGAGTACCATAAGGGTCGCGGTGGTTATGAGCGCAAGAAGTATCTGATTGAGATAATTGACGAGCGCTACGAGATCGCCGGACGAAAGCGCTCCGCCGTCCACCATGCCGCCGCCGACCCACAGCAGCACGACGACCGCCGCGTTGACGATGACAGTTGCTGCGGGGGTCAGCAGACAGGAGAGGGCGCTGGCGGCTACGGCGGCGCGGCAGTGCCCGCCGAGCGCGTCGTCAAAGCGCTCTTTGCTTCGTTTTTCGCCCGCGAACGCGCGTATGACGCGTTCGCCGCGTATGGTCTCGCCGGTAAGACGGGATATGTCGTCCAGTTTTTTCTGCATCGCGGAGAAGCGGGATACGCCCGTTTTCATGACGATCAGCAGGACCGCGAAAGCCAGCACGCCCGCGCTTACGCCGATGAACCAGAGCGACGGCGCGACTATTATGCTCATTATAGCGCCGCCCGCGGCAATTACGGGCGCGCGCAGCATCAGCCGCAGAAACATGGCGAATCCCTGCTGCGCCTGCGCCACGTCGGTGGACAGGCGGTTTACGAGCGCTCCCGTACCTATACGGTCGGCGTCGCCGAGATCGAGCTTATGCAGATGCGAATACAGCGCCGCGCGTATATTGCATCCCATGCCGACGGCGGCTTTTGACGCCAGATACTGACAGGCGAGGGAAAAGCCCAGTCCCACGCAGGACAGCCCTGCCATGAGCGCACCCAGACCGATCACCAGCGGCATATCCTCGCCGGCGATCGCGACGTCTATCATATACGCCACTATGAGAGGGATTATAAGTTCTATTATCGCTTCTATTATTTTGAACAGAGGCGCGGCTATCGCCGCGGCGCGGTAGCCTTTGAGATATTCGAGCAGTTTAAGCATTCCGTAACTCCGATGTCATTATTTACACATCCCGAGCATAACATAATTCCCGGCGGGTGTCAACAAAGAAAGCCCGATGAGACGTTGCGCGAAAAAATTTGTAAAATTTTGCTCATAGCTCATACATATTTACTTTGTGAAGATTATATGTTATAATGTAAAAGGCAGGTGAAAATGCCGACTATAATAAGGAGGGATACATACATAATGGCACGTAGAGGCGATTATTTCGGACTCGGTCGTCTGGTCAGCATCATTCTTGCGATCATACCTGTGACGGCATGGATATGCGGGGCGATCACGAGATTTTCCGAAGGGAAGATCCTTGCCGGCATCGTCAGGCTGATCACCGGATTCTGGATCGTATGGCTTATCGATCTCATATTGATGATACTCAGCGGGTCGATCCTCAGACTCATCCCGATTTGAGTCACGACAAACGCCGCGTGCCGGATGGCATGCGGCGCTTTCCGTCTTTGAAACGCCGAAAGCCGTCGCCGGGCCGTATGTCCGTCCTAAAATGCTTGCGTTTTTCGGTGTTATATGATATTATGCAGGGTAAGGGAGAAATGTGAAATAACGCGCAATGTGAAAAAGCAAGGAGCAGATACACAAAATGGAAATTTCCGAGAGAGCAAAGAACATTTCACCGTCCCTCACTCTTGCGATAACCGCTAAGGCGAAGGCCATGAAGGCGCAGGGACTGGACGTCGTATCCTTCGGAGCCGGGGAACCCGACTTCAATACGCCCGATTATATAATCGAGGCGGCAAAGTACGCGCTCAACAAGGGTATGACGAAATATACGCCCGTGCCGGGCACGATCGAGCTTCGCCGCGCGATAGCCGAAAAGCTCACGCAGGATACCGGTCATGCGTATGTTCCCGAACAGATCGTCGTATCCACCGGCGGTAAACAGACGCTCAGGAACGCATGCGAAGCGCTCATCAACCCGGGAGACGAAGTGCTCCTTCCCGCGCCTTACTGGCTGACTTATCCCGAACTGATACGCATGTCGGGCGGTAAGGTCGTCGTTATGGAAACGACTGACGGCAGCGGCTTTAAGATCACGCCCGAGCAGCTCGAGAAGGCGATCGGTCCCGCGACCAAGGCGCTGATATTCACAAATCCCTCCAACCCCACCGGCGTCGTGTATACGCCGGAGGAAACGGAGAAAATAGCGGAGGTATGCGAGAAACACGGACTTTACGTCATAAGCGACGAGATATACGAAAAGCTCGTTTACGGCGTACCGTTCCGTTCTATCTCGTCTTTCGGCAACATGCGCGATCTGACGGTCATATGCTCTGGTATGAGCAAGACGTATTCCATGACCGGCTGGCGCGTCGGATACTCCGCGGCTCCGCTCAACGTCGCAAAGGCGATGAGCAGCATACAGAGCCACACGACGTCGAATACCAATTCCATCGCGCAGTACGCGTCCTATGTGGCGCTCACGGACAGGCGCGGCGATGAATTCCTTTCCGACATGGTCAAAGTGTTCGACGCCCGCAGGAAGCTCATAGTTTCGCTCGTTCGCAAAGCTCCGCTTCTTACGTGCGTGGAACCAAACGGCGCGTTTTACGTGATGGTCAATGTCTCCGGCACGTTCGGAAAGAAGTGCGACGGAGAAACGATAAGGAATTCCGCAGACTTCTGCGCGAAACTTCTCGAAAAATCGCTCGTCGCCGTAGTGGACGGCGCGGCGTTCGGCGCTCCCGAATACGTCCGTCTTTCATATGCGTGCAGCGAGGCGGATATCGAGAAGGGGATGAAGCGCGTCGCGGAGTTCACGTCGTCGCTCGAATAAAATTAATGATATTCTAATGCCTGCGTAAAGCTCGGTTTAATCTCCGGCTTTATAATCAAAAGCGGATCATGTTCCGGCGCCGGAAGGCGCAGGATGTGAAATAAACGGTTAAGGGAGGAAACATGATAGCACTGATCTACGGACCGAAAGGCAGCGGAAAAACGAAGGAGATACTTTCCCGCGCGTGCGACGCGCTGGAAGTGAGCAAGGGAAACGTCGTTTACATAACCGATACCAACAGTTATACGTCGTCCATTCCCGCGGCTATCCGCTACGTCAACGCGGCGGAGTACCTGTCCGAAAACGGAAAGATAAGCGAGGACGCGCTCCTCGGCTTCGTAAGGGGAGTGATCGCATCGAATTCGGATGTGACGGAGATATTTATCGACGGTCTTGCCCGCATGCTCGGCGAGGGCGCGGACGATCTCGAAGAATTCTTTGTCCGTCTGGACGGCACGGCGGAACACGCGAATGTCGATTTCGTGATCTCGCTTACGTGCGACAAGCTCCCCAAATTTCTGAAAAAATACTCGTAAACGGAACCATTTTACATGAAGTACATCTCTACAAGAAACCCCGCTGCCGCCGTAAGCGGCAGCGCGGCGGTACTTTCGGGGCTTGCGCCCGACGGCGGACTTTACGTTCCCGAGAGTTTCCCGTCCGTATCCATGAGCGAGATCGAAGCGATGACCGGTCTCGATTATCCCGAACGCAGCGCGCGTATAATGAGTCTGTTCTTTGACGAACTGACTTATGACGAGCTGCTTTCCATAACCCGCCGCGCGTATTCCACGTTCGACGGCGATCCCGCGCCGCTCGTCAAGCTCGACGCGGGGCTTTACGTTCTCGAACTCTGGCACGGCAGGACGCACGCGTTCAAGGATATGGCGCTGTCCGTCCTTCCGCTCCTCATGACGGCGCTCAAAGCCAAGGCAGGGCAGCGCGAGACGTGTCTCATCCCGGTCGCCACGAGCGGCGATACGGGCAAAGCCGCGCTCGAGGGCTTTTCCGGCGTGGACGGGACAGGCGTGGTCGTATTCTATCCCGACGGCGGAGTGAGCCATACTCAGCGCAAACAGATGGTCACCACCCTCGGAGACAACGTAAGCGTCATTGCGGTGCGCGGCAATTTCGACGACGCGCAGACGGCGGTCAAACGCGCGTTCGGCGACGCTAAGCTGACGGACGATCTCAAGGCTCTCGGCTGCAAGATGACGGGCGCCAATTCCATCAATCTCGGCAGACTCGCTCCCCAGGTGGCGTATTATTTCTCCGCATATGCGGATCTTCTTGCGGGAGGACAGATAAAGGCGGGGGATAAGGTGGACTTCTGCGTGCCGACCGGCAATTTCGGAAACATCCTTGCCGGATATTACGCGTATCGCATGGGATTGCCCGTAGGCATGCTCATATGCGCGTCCAACGACAATAACGTATTGTCCGATTTCCTTGCGACGGGGGTGTATTCGCTCGACCGCGAATTCATAAAGACGACGTCGCCGTCTATGGATATACTCGTTTCCAGCAATCTCGAACGTCTGCTGTTCGAGTTCGCGGGACGTGACGGCGAACTTATTTCGGAATGGATGAAACAGCTGCGCGAAAACGGCAGTTACGACGTGGGCGAAGAACGGCTCGGAGAGATACGTAAAAAATTCTGGGGCGGATATGCGCTCCAGAGCGATTACGCCGAGACGCTTGCGGAAATATACGACGAATACGGTTATCTGTGCGATCCGCACACCGCCGTTGCGTTCGACGTATGCGCGGGTTATACGGACGGCTGTGCGGAAAACGCGCCTACCGTGGTGCTCAGCACTGCGTCTCCCGTCAAGTTCGCGCCCGCGGTGCTCGCGGCTCTCGGAGAGAGCGTGCCCGACGACGATGTGAAAGCTCTCCGCAAGATGGAGGAGCTGACCGCTTTCCCCGTGCCCGAGAGCGTGTACGCGCTGTTCGGCATGAAGGAGCGTTTCCATGACGTTATAGATCCTTCCGAAGTATCCGCGGCAGTGGAGGACTTCGCGAAGAAGCTTAGGGAGAAGGCATGAGCGAAGAAAAGAGAAAGATCGTATATTCGGCGCTCAAGCCGACGGGAGACCTTCAGCTCGGCAATTATATCGGCGCACTGCGCAATATGGTCGCCATGCAGGAGGAATTCGACTGCATATATACCGTGGCGGACATGCACTCTCTTACGGTGGATGTCGTTCCCGCGGAACTTCGCCGCAGAAGCTATGACTTCATGGCGGTGTTCCTTGCGATCGGGCTGGATCCCGAGCGCAGCGTGCTGTTCGTGCAGAGCCATGTTCCCGCCCATGCGGAACTGACGTGGATACTCAACTGCAACACGATGATGGGCGAAGCGAACCGCATGACGCAGTTCAAGGACAAGAGCAAAAAGGCGGGGAAAGCCGGCATCAATGTCGGACTGTTCGATTATCCCGTTCTGATGGCGAGCGACATACTCCTTTATAACGCCGATCTCGTGCCCATAGGCAAGGATCAGCAGCAGCATCTCGAGCTTGCGCGCACGATAGCGGAGCGTTTCAACGGGCGTTACAGCCCTACTTTCACGGTGCCCGAAGGTTATTACGGAAATAAGCGCACGTCCAAGATATACAGTCTTACCGATCCGACGGCGAAGATGGGTAAGACGGATTCCAACGCCGGCGGAGTGATATTCCTGCTCGATAAACCTGAGGACATCATGCGTAAGTTCGCGCGCGCGGTCACCGATTCCGGCAACGAAGTGCGTGCGGGCGCGGACAAGCCCGGCATAACGAACCTTCTCAACATCTGGTCGGTCATGACGGGGAAGAGCGTCGCCGAAGGGGAGAAAGAATTCGCAGGCGCGAATTACGAGACTTTCAAACGCTCCGTCGGAGAGGCGGTCGTAGAACATCTGCGTCCCGTCCGCGAGAAGTATTCCGAGTACATCCGGGATAAAGGCGAGCTTGAGCGCATCATGCGCGAGGGCGCGGACAAGGCCGCGAGGATAGCCCGCAGAACGCTTTCAAAAGTCTATCGCAAAGTGGGCTTCGTGACGCTTTAATGTTCGGATACGTCCTTCCAGACTGCGAAAAACTGACCGTGCGCGACTATTCGCTGTACCGTGCGCTGTATTGCGGCATATGTCTTGCGACCAAGAAGAGATACGGCGATCTCCCGCGTTTTACGGTCAATTACGATATCACGACGTTCGCGCTTCTCGCGCTGGAGGCGGAATCTCCCGCGCTCGAATTCGGGATGTGCCGCTGTATAGGCGATCCGCGGCGCAAGCCGTATGTAAAGGATTGCGAGTTCATCGGACGGATGGCGGATCTGAACATACTTCTCTGCGCGCATAAGGCCATGGACGACCTCGTGGATTCCGGGAAGAAGAACTCGCTCGTCATGCGCGTGCTGCGCAAGCCTTACGAAAAGGCGAAAGCGGTGCTGCCGGAGATCGACGGGATAATGACGAGGCAGTACGCGCTGCTGCGCGAAGCGGAGGAGCGCAACGAACCTTCGCTCGACCGGTCGGGAGACTGTTTCGCAAGGATGCTCGAAGAAGTCTTTGCCGGAATGTCGCTGTCCGCCCGCGACGAATACTATGCGGCGCAGATGCGTAAACTTTGTTATAACATAGGTAAGTTCGTGTATCTGGCGGACGCTCTCGACGATCTTGACGAGGACTTCGCGGAAAAACGTTACAACCCCGTTCTCGCATTCGCGCCCGATTACGAAAAGGGCGGCAGAAAGGAATATATATCGCGGCACGGTGCGGAGCTGCGTTTCGCCGTGAATTCGACGGTGAACCGCGCCATAACGTGCAGCAATGCGCTTGTATTTACGCAGGCGAACGATCTCGTGCGGAATATCATATACGACGGACTGCGCAAAAAGGCGGACGAATTGTTCGCCGCCGAAAGGAAACTTCCCGCTCCGAAGGTATATGTTCCTGCGCGCGTGGCAAAGGAGTTCCGCCGGGAACTCAGGTCGGCGAAAAAGGCCGGCAAAAAGAAAAAAGGACGGTAATATGAGAGACCCCTACGAAGTGCTCGGAATGAGCAGAGACAGCGATCCCGATGCGCTCAGAGCGCGTTACGAGGAGCTGAAAGCCAGATACGGCGAACAGAGGTTCGAGGACGGCGAGCGCGGCAACGAAGGCGCGCGCCTTCTCAGCGAACTCGAGTCCAGCTGGGCGATCATTCAGCAGGATCTCAAGAGCGGCGGAAAGAATGTTGCCGGCGATTACGGCAATATAGAGAATTATATCCGCAGCGGCGATTACGATTCCGCACAGAGCGAGCTGGACGCCGTACGGGAACATGACGGCAAATGGCATTATTATCAGTCTATCATATTTTATAAGCGCGAGTGGCTGAGCGAGAGCCGTGCGCAGCTCGTGCTTGCCGTGCAGATGGAGCCGGATAACGAAAAATACAAGGAGAGCCTTCGCAAGCTCGATCTCGTGATGGGCAACGCGTCCGCCGATCCCAACGGTATGGGCAGGACGCAGTACGGACCTTACGACAGCTCCGTTCACGGACAGACGACTTATCAGGAGACATATACGGATAACTCCGGTCAGCAGGCGAGCAATTTCTGCGCCAACTGCATATGCGCGTATTGCATGACGGAGCTGTGCTGCGCCATGATGCGCGGCTGTCACTGATATGGATCCCGAAAAGAAAATGGACGACGATCCGTTCGGCATCGACGGCGGATCGGATGAAAACGACGTTCCTCATCCGTCCGGTCCGGAGCAGAACGGGAGCGACGGCGGAGGTTCGTCTTCACCGCCCGTTCCGCCGGGGAAACGCAGCCGCAGGCGTATGCCGCCCGCACGCAAAGTAGCGTATTCCGCCATCGGCGCCGCACTTTCCGTCGTGATGATAACGATAGCGGCGTGGCTGCCGGTGACCGTCGCTCCGCTCGTCCTGATATCCGTGTGCTATAATATAGTCGCCGAAAAGTGCGGGATAGGTTACGGGCTGATGACGATGGCAGTGAGCGTCGCTCTCGGATTTCTGTGTTCGGCGGCGAACATAGCGGTGCTCGTGCTGATAGCGGTGGTATTCGTGCCTTACAGCCTGCTGTGCATGCTTATGCGGCGGCTGGACTACAGGCGGGTGCCGGGCGCGATCGTCAGGCTGATCGTCGTTGCCGCCTTTGCGGCGCTCGAAGTGCTCATCGTTTATAATATAGGCAACGCGCTCGTCGGGGTGAACGACTACTTCGATCTTGCGAACATCATTTCGTTCATAGCGGGCGGGAATTTCGGTATAGGTTATACCATGGTGACGCTGCTTGCGGCCGTGCTGTTCGTGATCGTCGATTTCGTGTATGTGTACTTCTGCCGGCGTATCGTTACTAAGCTCAAGTGAAACTTTCTTGGGAATTTTTTTTGGGGGACCCCCTCTTTGTCAAAGAGGGG
>USNB01000025.1 GCA_900555875.1 uncultured Eubacteriales bacterium | reverse complement strand
CGATAGCGTTTGCGCCTAAGCGCGGCGCACCGCCCTTGCGCGTGCGCAAGGATAAAAAGAGTATTTGGAACGACTAAAGATTCTTGATGATATTCCCGGTAATGAACAGCGACGGGACGCAGACGGCGGCGCAGACGACAGGCGGAACGATGAGCAGCGCGGGGTGTGCGGGCAGATCGTTGCCGAACAGCGTCATCAGCGATACGCAGGCGATCAGCAGGACGAGCGCGGCTATCCCCATGAACAGCCTTGCGCGTTCGGGGCCGAGCTTGTACGACATGGGCACGGAGAACGCCGTGGCGGCGAAAGCGAGCGCGGCGGTGAGCGTCAGCCCGGACAGGTCGACGGTCTGAGGGAACGTAATGAAGTACGCTAATGGCCAGAGCGCGATGCCGAGTGCGGCGAAAGCGAGCGCGAGCAGCATCTTTTCCGCGGCGGCGGCAAGGGGCGAGACGCCGCATGCGAGCGAATATTCCACCCAATTATCCTTGCGGTCGCAGGTCACGACGGCGGCTGTCACCGACATGGGCAGCAGCATCGCAAGCCCGCTCACGAAAGCCGTATTTTCAAGAACGATCGCAAGAAGTGTGAACACGACGCAGTATATCGCGTACCACAGCGCGTATTTTTTAAGCGTATAAAGATCTTTGAGAAACAGTCCGCTCATTTTGCGTCCTCTCCTTTTATGAAAAACATAAGCAGTTCGTCCAGCGTGACGCGTTCCGCATCTGCTCCGTCGGGCAGCCCGTCGCGTTCGGCGAGCACATCCTCTCCGTAAATGCGCTTCAGTACTTTGACGCGTTTCACGCCGGGCACGTCTCCGCGCACAGCGACATATCTTTCGAGCAGTTCGTCCTTATCCGCTTCGAGCACCACTCTGCCGTCCGCTATGACCGCTATGCGGTCGCACAGCTTTTCGAGGTCGGACGTTATGTGCGACGTTATCAGCACGGTGTGCGATTCGTCCTGCATGAAGTCGTATATCAGTCCGAGCACATCGCTTCGCACCGCGATATCCAGCCCGCTCGTGGGTTCGTCCAAGAGAAGCGTATCCGCTCCGTGCGACAGAGCCGCCGCGATCGCGGCTTTTGCTTTCATGCCGGTGGAAAATTCGCCTATCGGTTTGTTGTCGGGCAGGAAGAACCCGTCGGTCAGCTTGACGAACGTTCCTTGGTCCCATTCGTCGAACGTGCGCGCAAGCACGCGCCCCAGCATACGCAGAGTGAGGCTGTCCGGCAGCGAGCGCTCTCCGCCCACATAGCCGATCCGCTGTCTCCGGTCTTTGGAGCTTTTGCTCACGTCGGCGCCGTTTATCGCGGCGATCCCGCGGTAGGGGATTATCCCGGCGAGCGTGCGCATCACCGTGCTTTTTCCCGCGCCGTTTTCGCCGATGAGACCGGTCACCATACCGCGCGGCGCGTCGAAACTCACGCTTTTGAGCGCGCCGTTGTCCGTAGACATATTTCTTACATATATCCCGTTGTTCTTATCCATTTCCTTCACCGCCGTTATATATCTCCAATGCGAGCCGCGCGAAGCTCTCGCCGTCCAGTCCGCATCCGGCAGCCTTGCCCGCAGCTTCCGCAAGCAGCGCTTCCACCTCTTTCAGCCGCTCTTCTCTAAGCAGCTCGTCGTTCATCCCCGCGACAAAGCTCCCTCTGCCGACCACGGTGTTTATATACCCGTCGCGTTCGAGGTCGCGGTATGCGCGTCCCGTCGTGATGATGCTTATTTTCAGATCTTTCGCCAGCCCGCGCACGGTGGGCAGCGCGTCTCCTTCGGCGAGTTCGCCCGAAGTTATTTTACGCCGTATGCTCTCGTATATCTGCCTGTGCAGCGGCACGCCCGACTTGTTGCTCACATAAATCTCCACATCTCGCTCCATTGCCAATATTGTATATATCCATTATATACAATAAGCGTACATATGTCAAGCGCCTGCGAATAAAAAAAGAAAAAACGGATATTGACAAAAGATAGTAGCTCGGTTATAATATATACATGGTCAACATCGCGGTGGTAGAAGATGATGCGAACGCGGCGGATCTGCTTTGCCGGCACATCCGCAGATATTCGGAAGAGCACGGGACGGCATGTGAAGTCGCGCGCTTTTCGGACGCGTCCTCTTTTCTGTCCGGGCGCAGGCGCGCATACGACGTCGTGTTCATGGATATAGGGCTGCCGGGCAAGGACGGCATGATGGCGGCGGAGGAGCTGCGCAGATCGGACGATGAAGTGGTCATCATCTTTTGTACGTCCATGGCGCAGTTCGCACTCAAAGGCTATTCGGTAAAGGCGCTCGATTACATAGTCAAACCTGCGGACTATATGACTTTTTCGGTGACGTTCGAGCGGGCGCTGCGCGTGGTCGAGCGCGGCCGCAGGCGTGAGATCGTCGTAAGCACGGCGAAAGGCATAGAATGCATATCGCCGTCCGACATAACGTATGTGGAAGTATACGATCATCGGATCATATATCATCTCGGGGATAAGAAGGTGGAGTCATGGGGCGGCGGTCTTAAAAAGATCGCTGCGGAACTTGGCGACGGATTCGTGCTGTGCAACAGCTGCTATCTCATAAATCTTCGCTTTGTGTGCGGCATAGACGGCGGGACCATAACGGTGGGAGGAGATGAGCTGCACATGAGCCGTATGGGCGCGAAGGCGGTCATGACCGCGCTTGCCGAATATATAGATTGACGGAAAACGTAACGAGAGCGACCAAACGTGAAATTATTCGCGCAAGCCGCTTCGTTTGCTGTATAATGAAGACATGGAAAAGGATGAGAAGAAAACATACAGAACGGCTATAACGGACGACGATCCGGAGGCGGCGGACAGATTGCGCGGCTTTCTCGAGCGCTATGCCGCCGAACGAGGAGCGGATTTTGACATTTCCGTGTTCCGCGACGGGGCTGAATTTTCCGATTCTATCGAAGGATTCGACATCGTGTTCATGGATGTGGACATGCCGTATTACAACGGTATAAAAACCGCAGAACGCATGCGGAAAACGGATCCGAGCGCGGCTCTCGTGTTCGTAACGAATCTCGCGCAGTTCGCTATCGAGGGGTATAAGGTGGGGGCTTCGGATTACCTCGTCAAACCTGTCGGATATCCCGCGTTCGCGATGACGATGGACGAGATCCTGCCCAGGGCGGACGCTTTGCGCTCGGAGAGTATAGAACTGCGAAGCAATTACGCCGCGGTAAGAGTGCCGGTCGGTTCCGTACTGTACGTCGAGAGCCGCGGACATCGCATGATATGGCATACCGACAGCGGAGACGTCGAAACGTGGGGTAGCATGAAGGCGACTGAAGAGATGCTTCCTTCGCACTTCGCGCGCTGCAATGTATCCATGCTCGTCAATCTCGAGCGCGTAACGGGGATAGACGGAGGGGAGGTGACCGTAGGCGGCGTGCGCCTGCCCATAAGCCGTCATCGCAAGAAGGACTTTACCGCTGCGGTCGTCGGTGCGGTCGGGAATACGGAGAAAGGATAATGAATCTGTATCTGTCGGCGTTTATCTCGTCGCTGAATTTTACGATCACCGTCGTGGGAGGAGAGTCGATCTTTCTGTCCGCTCTTACTCGTCGCGATCGTTTCGCGTTGCGCTTTATCGTTTCCGTTATCGTTATAGCCGTTATCGGTATGATCATATGGACGTTAGGAGCATTCATATTGATGTCGGTGGGTTTTTGCGCGGTGCTGAACGTAGCTGTCAGCTTTATGTTGCATTTGCTGCACTTTTCCATGACCGTAGTGATGATGGGCAGGTGTTTTTCCCGATCGTTCACGATGATCTTTTTCGCATGCTTGTCGGGCTATGCTTTGCAGCACATCGGATCGTCTATACCGGGGCTCTATTTCGATAATATGATTATTACGTTGGTTGTCAGCGTCGCAGTCTGTTCCGTCTTGTACACACTCGCATATTTCATTTTTGCGCATCGTATGTCGGTGATGCTGGGGAAAGAGAGCGGCATGAGCCTTGTTCCCACTCTTGTGCTTTCGGGCGCGATGCTGTTTGTCGCACTCTTTCTCGGTATATTGGGATTTATTAATCGCGGAGAGAGCGATATCATGTATGTATTGTTTTCCGCCTGTCAGGTATCGTTCTGCGTCGCGCTGCTCGCAGTGCAGTTCCTCATACTCTACGTAATGCAGGAGAAACGGGACGCGGTCATAGCCGAGCGGCTGCACGAGGCGGAGAAAAAGCAATACGAGGCGATAAAAAACAATATAGACGCGGTCAACATCAAGTTCCACGATATAAAGCATCGTCTGCGCGCAATGCGCGAGGACGGAGATTATGCGAGCGATATAGATAAGATGATCTCCGAATACGACACGCAGGTCAGGACGGGTAACGAGGCGCTGGACACCATACTCACGGAAAAGAATTATATCTGTGAGCGCGGAAAGATAAAGTTCTCCTGTCTTGCCGACGGGGCTTTGCTCGACGGCATGGATGCGGGCGACCTGTATTCGCTTTTCGGCAACGCGCTGGATAACGCGGTAGAGTACCTTTCCGGTCTGCCGGAGGAGAAGCGCATACTCAAAGTTTTCGTGCGCAGATACGGAGAGCATTTTGCGAGCATCTCCGTCAAGAATTACTACGAGGGCGGCCCGCTCGGCGGCGATCCTCGCACGACCAAAAAGGACAAGGCATATCACGGCTTCGGGATCGCGAGCATGCGGCTGACGGCGGAGACATACGGCGGCACTCTTGGACTGACCGCGGAGGGTAGTACGTTCTGTGTCAACGTTTTGCTTCCTTATCCCGTGACAAAACGCGGATAGAGCCGCATATATCAAATATATGAGTTATATGAGTACCCGGGCCAAAGACGCCCGGGTTTTTCCGATCTCGTAACGCACATGACCAAATTTGAAAACATTGTTGAAAATATCTCCTCACGGCGCTATCATGTGTTTGCTCGCGGAAAGCGGGCGAAAAAACATGTAAAAGGAGAAAAAGATCATGAAAAAGATCAAGACGATGGCAGCGGCGATCCTCGCTGCGGCAATTACGGTAACGGCGTGCGTTGCATTCACTGCATGCGGAGCGGACGGTACGTATACGTTTTCCGTCGGGAAGAACAGTTTCGATATGTCGCCCAATTCAACTACGGTCAATGAGATCGTAAAAGAATGGTATTCGCAGAATGCTATGACGGGGATGGTAGCCGGCAACGTATACGGGCAGTTCTCGCAGGAAGAGGCTTACACTCTGACCCTGGAGGTGGACGGGGATTCCTATACGCTTACAAAGGAGATGCATTATCAGTCCATATATGAAGGCTCGTACGTCTTTGACATATCGTTCTCGGGCACGATCGTTGAAACGGATACGGAAAATACTTATACTCTTGAAAAGCCGGATAGTGCTACCGGAACTATTTTGTGGGGATCCGATACGGATCGAGCTGCCGAACTGATGAAGAACAGCGGTTACGGACACTTTGCGGATAAGACGGTCTCGGCAACCGACGAGGATGCGGATCTTCTTATGAAGTGGTTCTCGACCGCATACCCCGTGACCGGAGAATGCGCGGCGATGACCGTAGTCCTGGATACCGATAACATGACGGTCACCGTTAAATAAAAGGGGACAGACGGGATATGAAAAAAGCGGCAATAATATTTACGTCTGTAGCGTGTTTCCTCCTCATCGCGGGCATAGTGATAGACGTTTTGATGTACGGCGTGTTCCGTCAGGTGTTCAACTTCTATTTCGGTACCGCGCAGGGCAATGCGGAAGAAGCCGACAGGGATGAGATACAGGACGAAGCGCGCGCCCTTGCCCGAGAGATCGCGGCAAACGGATTCGTGATGCTGGAGAATAACGGCTCTCTGCCTTATTCCGGAGAAAAGAAGGTCGACCTTCTCGGCGTGCGCAGCGCCGACCCCGTTTATAACGGCGGAGGCTCCGCGTCTACGGGCGACCAGTCGGAAAAGGTCTCTTTTCGTAAAGCCTTTGAAGATGCCGGATACTCGGTCGATAGCGAAGTGCTTACTTATTACGAGGATTATCGCTCGAGCGGGAACATGGGCGTCGGATTTACCGATTTCAACGTAAAAGATCCCGATCCGGAGTCGTATTGGGACAAGACCACCGATGCGACGCTGGGCGTGGTGGTATTCGGCAGATCCGGAGGTGAGAGCAACGATCTTCCCTTGACTATGCTCAGCTCGAATGCGGCGGACGCGGACAAGCATACGCTCGAATTTTCTGCAAACGAGCTTGCCCTGCTTGAAAAAGCAAAATCGGAATACGAGACTCTCGTAGTCGTCATAAACTCGCCGAACCCGATGGAACTCGGTCCGGTCAAAGATTCCGTGACGGACGAAAAGGGAACGACCGGCAACGTCGATGCGTGCTTCTGGGTCGGTATGCCGGGATATCACGGGCTGCCCGCACTCGTGCAGATGATCGAAGGAACGGTCAATCCGTCCGGCAGGCTTGTGGATACATGGCTGTATGACGAGCTGGATTCCCCCACGGGCAGCGGTTTCACCACCACCAAATATGCGGAAGGTGCCGCCGGGACGACAAACGCAAAAGCGAATAAATATACGAATATCGGGAGGGCGTATTCCGAATATGCCGAGGGCATATACGTCGGATATCGCTATTATGAGACGGCAACGGAACTCGGATATATCGACTATGACGAAGAGGTAACGTATCCTTTCGGCTATGGCATGAGCTATGCCGATTTCACATGGGAAGTGGATACTTCGGCAACTTCCGTTCCGGATGCGGTCAAAGGCGATTCTCAGTTCACCGTCACCGTTAACGTAACGAATAACGGCCCCGTTAAAGGCCGCGAAGTGGTCCAGCTCTATTCCGTATTCAACGCCGACACTTTGAAGGGCGGACAGTTGGATAGGAGCGCCGCTTCTCTCATCGCATACGCCAAGACGGATGAGATCGAACCGGGAGCGTCGGATACCGTAGAACTCACGTTTATGGCGGAAGATCTTGCGTCTTATGACGACAAGGGCATATATTCGGAAACGGGATCTTACGTCCTTGAAAGCGGCAAATATACTTTTGCTCTTCGTTCGGACAGCCATACGGATAAAATAACGGGTGCGGATCTCGGCTTTGAACTCTCTGCCCCGATAGTGTATAACTCGACGTCTCTCGTAGACAATGCAGATACGAGCATAGCGAAGCGTCCCACCGATACGCAGACCGCCGTAAACATCTTCGGCGCATATGATGAAAGCGTTATAAGCGGCACCGCGTACGGCATCGGAGTAAACTACCTTGGCATTGATTCGAGCGAGGAGGATTGGGTGAACGGTACCGGAAGAACGGGCGTTCGCGAATGCCCGGAGACTTTGGTGACCTTTGCCGATGACGAAGGCGCGCCTTCCATAACGAATAAGGATTATGTGGATCACAGCGGGGATAAAGTTGTAACGGGCAAGGACAGCGGGCTTTCCGTGGCGGATTTCGCTGACGTTCCTTACGGCGATCCTTCGTGGAAAACGCTCGTGGAACAGATGAGCGTTTCCGAACTCGAGGACCTTGTTCTTTACGGCGGTTACATGACGCAGGAGATCAAGTCCGTAGGAAAGAACGCCACTGTCGATACGGACGGACCCTGCGGAGTGACGTTCATTTTCAACCGCACCAAGTTCCCTTGCATATGTTATCCCAATACCAATATCCTTGCCGCTACTTTCGATAAGGATCTGGCAGCGAGATACGGATCGATGATAGCGAAAGAGGGCGCCGCTTTCGGCATGACCGGCTGGTACGGCCCGGGAGCAAACATACACCGCAATCCTTTCGGCGGACGCAACTTCGAGTATATGAGCGAAGACCCCGTCCTTACCGGAGTGATGGTCGCGAACGTATGCGCACAGGCGGTCGAAGGCGGAATATCTCCCATGATCAAGCATTTCGCGCTCAACGATCAGGAGACGGATAAAGAGGGCATGTTCACGTGGTGCACCGAGCAGGCAGCCCGCGAGATCTATCTCAAGGCATTCGAGTATGCATTCAAGGCAAAGGATAAGTTCGGACTTGCCGCCAATGCGATGGGAACGATGACGTCCTTCAACAATATAGGCGATCGCTGGTGCGGAGCGAGTACCGCGCTTTGTACGACCTTCCTTCGCGGTGAGTGCGGATTTGAAGGCGCGGTCATGACCGACTATTATTCTTCCGGTTCCACTTACATGGTCGCGGATTGCGCGATACGCTCGGGCAACGACTACATCCTCGGAACAACCGGCATAGTTCTTAAGAACGGCGGCGCGCTCAACAACGACGATATCTATTATCTCCAGCGTTCGGCGGAACGCATGTTGTATCTGTACTCGAGAACGTGGAACGTGGACAACGAATACTCCGGCGGTATGAAAACGTGGGAGATAGTAGCTCTCATCGTCAATATCGTCTGGTGGCTGGGTACGGCGGTACTTGCGTTCTTTGCTGTGCGCGGCTGGGTCAAGGTCGTTCGGGCGAAGAAAAACGACAGCACTACTCAAAATGTATGATCCTTTCAGAGTATCGATAGCCGGGAGCCGCACGTAAAAGCGGCTCCCGGCGCTTTTGCCGCCATATACGTTATTTTACGCGAAATGAAAAATATCGTTAAATTTCTTGATTTTTACAAATCGATGGAGTATAATAGCAGGGTAGGTAAAAAATTACACACAGAATCATTTATGGAGGACCACTGTAATGGCAACCAAAAACGTAAAAGTAGCTATCAACGGCTTCGGACGTATCGGCAGACTTGCGTTCCGTCAGATGTTCGGCGCAGAAGGCTTCGAGATCGTCGCTATCAACGACCTGACCTCGCCCAAGATGCTCGCTCACCTTCTTAAGTACGACTCCTCTCAGGGCAACTATGCGGGTATCGGCGGCTGCAAGCACACGATCACTCACAAGGATCCCGTAATGGCAGAGGACGGCAAGACGGTCGTTACCCCCGGCTCCATCACGGTAGACGGCACGGAGATCACGATCTACGCTATCCCTAATGCGGCTAACGCTCCCTGGAAGCAGCTCGGTATCGACGTTGTTCTCGAGTGCTCCGGCTTCTACACCAGCAAGGCGAAGGCTCAGGCTCATATCGACGCGGGCGCCAAGCACGTCATCATATCCGCTCCTGCGGGCAACGATCTCAAGACGATCGTATACAACACCAACCACAAGACCCTCACGAAGGACGACGCGATCATATCCGCCGCTTCCTGCACGACGAACTGCCTTGCTCCCATGGCTGACGCGCTCAACAAGTTCGCGCCTATCCAGAGCGGTATCATGTGCACGATCCACGCTTACACCGGTGACCAGATGATCCTCGACGGTCCGCAGAGAAAGGGCGACCTTCGTCGCAGCCGCGCGGGCGCATGCAACATCGTTCCCAACTCCACGGGCGCAGCGAAGGCTATCGGGCTCGTTATCCCCGAGCTGAACGGCAAGCTCATCGGCGCAGCTCAGCGCGTTCCCACCCCCACGGGTTCGACGACCATCCTTACGGCTGTCGTAAAGGGCAAGGACATCACGAAGGAAGGCATCAACGCCGCCATGAAGGCAGCCGCGAACGAGTCCTTCGGCTACAACGAGGATGAGATCGTTTCGTCGGATATCATCGGAATGACCTTCGGTTCGCTGTTCGACGCTACGCAGACCAGCGTGCTCAAGATCACCGACGACCTCTATGAGGTTCAGGTAGTTTCCTGGTACGACAACGAGAACTCCTACACCAGCCAGATGGTCCGCACCATCAAGTACTTCGGCGAACTCATCAGCAAATAATTTCGCGGAATGCGAAAAAGAGAAGGGATCTGCTCCGCGCAGGTCCCTTTTGTCATTGCCCGGTTTATCGTATTTCCGATTGACAATGGTGCATAACTATGCTATAATTATGTATTATATAATGATAATAACAGGAGGATCGACACTATGACTATAATCCCCATACGAGATATGCGTGATACGACGAAGATATCCGAAATGTGCCACAGCGCGGAAGAACCCATATTCGTAACGAAAAACGGATACGGGGACATGGTGGTCATGAGCATGGAAACATACGAAAAGCAGCTTGCGCGCGTGGATATGTATACGAAGATAGCGGAGGGCAAGGCTCAGGCGGACAGGGGAGAACTTCTCGACGGCAAAGAAGAGCTGGCAAAATTAAGGAACAAGTATGCCGGATAAATACGTTTACAGGTTCACGCCTCTTGCCGTGAGCGATATGGATGAAGCGCTTGCATACATCACCGACAAACTCGTGAATGCAAAGGCGGCTGGCGATCTTTTGGATAAGATAGAGCGTACGCTGGACAGCGTATGCGTTTATCCTCATGCCTTTCCGGACTGCACGGCATTTCTGATCTCCGATCCCATGATAAGGCATACGCTCGTAGGGAACTACGTACTCGTATACGAGATACACGATGAGGAGCGGGAAATAGCCGTACTGCGTTTTCGTTATGCGCGGACGAATTTATCAGATACACCGATGAAGAAGGACGATAAGTGACGTATCAGGATTTTTATATCTTTTTCGGCGCCGAAATTAGCACTTGCGAAATGCAAGTGCTAATTTGCTTGACAAATGCGCATAATGCTGATAAAATCCTATAAGATATCGAATAGGAAGAGAAATTTATGGCAGACGATAAAAAGAGAGATTATTACGAGGTGCTCGGCGTGCCCAAGACCGCCGACGAAGCGACGCTGAAGAAGGCGTACCGCGACCTCGCGAAAAAATACCACCCCGATCTGCACCCCGGCGACAAGGAGGCGGAAGCCAAGTTCAAGGAGGCGAGCGAGGCGTACAGCGTGCTCAGCGACCCGCAGAAGCGCAAG
>USNB01000024.1 GCA_900555875.1 uncultured Eubacteriales bacterium | reverse complement strand
GAGCAGCGTAAGGTCGGTCTCGGTCACGGCAATCTTGCCGCGATGCTCCTCGAGGAGGAGACCGAGTGCTTCTGCTTCCTTGCCGGTCACGAGTCCTTCGCTGCGGCTGAGGGCGCTATCGGTATCGCAAAGAGCGCGAACAAGGTCCGCAAGACCCCGCTCCGCGTCATCCTCAACGGTCTGGGCAAGGACGCCGCCATGATAATCTCTCGTATCAACGGCTTCACATATGTGCAGACGAAGATGGATTACTTCAACGACAAGGTGGACATCGTGAAAGAGACGCCTTACTCCACGGGCGAGCGCGCCAAAGTGCGCTGCTACGGCGCCGACGACGTTCGCGAGGGCGTCAAGATCATGTGGCTGGAAAAGGTCGGCGTTTCCATCACGGGTAACTCCACCAACCCCACGAGATTCCAGCACCCCGTTGCCGGTACTTATAAGAAGGAGTGCAACGAGGCGGGCGTCAAGTACTTCTCCGTCGCGAGCGGCGGCGGTACGGGCCGTACCCTTCACCCGGACAACATGGCTGCCGGTCCCGCTTCCTACGGTATGACGGACACGATGGGCAGGATGCACTCGGACGCCCAGTTCGCCGGCTCCTCCTCCGTGCCTGCCCACGTGGAGATGATGGGCCTCATCGGCATGGGCAACAACCCCATGGTCGGAGCTTCCGTCTCCTGCGCGGTCGCAGTGGAAGAGGCAATGAAAAAGTAAGCGCGATTATTATTGCGTTAACAAAAAAGCAGCGGAGCCCGGCTCCGCTGCTTTTGCGTTTCATGCACATGTGCTCATAAAGTTTTTGCGAATGCGAGAAATTCTTCCTGCGTGCCCGAGAAGTCGGGTTTTACGTTCTCGTCCCCGCCGGGTATGGGCGCGTCCGTAAGATAATATGCTTTCATGCCGACGGTTTTGCCCGCACACACGTCCTCCGCGAAATCGTTGCCCACGATGAGAGTTTCTTCCGGCAGGAGCGAGAGGCGGTGAAGCGTTTCGGCATAATATCCCGGCTCCGGTTTTGCGTAACTGCTCGTCTCATACGACGTCACGAAGTCGAAATCCTTCGGATCGTGACCGCCGCTGCGCAGTCTGAACAGCAAAGCGGGAAGGGGAAACACCGGATTGGTCGTGACTATCAGCTTCTTTCCGCGCTTTTTCAATTCTTTTACGGCTTCGGTCATGGCAGGTTTGACGGCTATGACGGACGATACCGCTCGATATTCGTTCTCGTAGAAATCCGTCATCTTTCGCTCGAATTCGTCCATGGGCATGGGGATGAGCGGACGTGCGTACTCGATAAAGGCTTCGCGATTGGTGCGCGAGCCGTCGTTATGTACCATGGCGTCCGAGCCGCTTATGGCGACCTTTGCTATCAGTCCGCCGAGTTCTCCGCCGAATTTGTCCTTTATCGCCTTGACGTAAACGGGAATGAATGCCCGCGCGTTGCAGTCTATCAGCGTGCCGTCCATATCGAACATGACGTTTTTTATCATAACAGGTCCCTCGCTGCAAAAGGATTTTATTTATGATTAAAGGGCGCTTCTTGTCGCGCCCTTTGATCGGATCTGGTAGAGATAAGTGGACTCGAACCACCGACCCCCACCTTATCAGGGTGGTGCTCTAACCAACTGAGCTATATCTCTATAATGACCTTTATAATAAAGTGGTGGAGGTAAAGAGATTCGAACTCTTGACCCCCTGCTTGCAGGGCAGGTGCTCTACCAACTGAGCTATACCCCCACGTAAGTCATGCGCGGCTTTCGCCGACAGCTTATATAATATATCAAATGGGCGTGGATTAGTCAAGCGATTTTCGCCCTGTTTTTGCAAAAAATCCGAGCGTGAAAAGTATCACGAGCCGCGCTCCTCGTCGAGGTAGGTCGCTTCGAGATCCGCAACGTGCAGAAGCACGCAGAGCGGATTGCTCGCGTACGCTTCGCTTATGGAAAAGTCGCCGCCGCGGCTGCGGGCGTCGAAGCCGCCCATGTGCCAGTTTATTGCGAGCGCTTCGGCGCGCGTAAGACGTATAAAACCGTTGATGATATATACCGATTTCTCGCCGTGACCGTAAGGCAGCTTTTCCGCTTTGGTATAGTACGGTACTTTGATCCACTCGCCGTTTTCGTTCTTGACGTTGCGCATATCCTCTTTATAATAGTCTATTTTGCACACGTCGTGCAGCAGGGCGCATATCGCGACGCTCTCGTGCGTGACTTTTTTCTCCCATTCCTCGCCGTACTCCGCTTTAACGATCGCAAGCATGCGCCTATATACGTTTATGCTGTGCTCGCAAAGCCCGCCGGCATGGCAGCAATGGAAGCGCCCGCTCGCAGGCGCGGTGAAAAAGTCCGACCCGAGCAGGTATTTGCGCAGCTCCGCGGCGCCCTGCCGCGTGATGTGTTTATCGAAAATATCGAGGAATTCGTCTTTTGCGTTCATATGCACATTTTACCATATATACATATCTTTGTCAAGAGGGACCGCCGTCGTGATATTTTTGAGAGCCCGGCGTATCATGGCGGCATATGAGCATGATACGTTCCTAAGCGTCATTACCGAATGCTCATAAATAACATAAAGAGATCGTTATAGTCCCCGCTTTGCCTGAGCTATCTCACATGACAAAATATACTTGACACAAGACATAGCGGGTAGTATAATAAAAATAGGGGGGGGGGTATTATATATTGAAATTATTTGTGTATCTTGAAGGCGTCGTGATCTACAAAAAGCGATAGCATCACCACGTTTAAACAATTAAATTTTGCAAAGAAAGTTGTTCTTGTAAACAAAAGACAAAGGAGTATATCATGTTTCAGTTGCCCAGTTCTGAAGAATTAACGAAAATACAGAACCATATCCTTAATATAATCAATTCCAAAAATAGGATAGCCGTTATAGGCGGTCCCGGGACAGGTAAAACGGTTTTGGCCATTATCGCAATGCACCGTAACCGTGGAGGAAATATGATAATAACGAAAAGCAAGCCTCTTCAACAGGGGCTCAGCAACTTTCGCATCAAAGCCTATACTATGGATAGTTTTATATGGATAAGTATAGTATATCGCTGGACGGATGGTGACGAAGATAAAGCAAGAGCGCTTACCAATTATAATGGTGTAAAACACTCTATAGATTGGAACGGGATAAAACACCTTTATGATAATTTACCCGCAGACAAACGCGATAAATACGATTCGATTTTCGTTGACGAAGGGCAGGATCTGCCGAATGAGTTTTATGAGTTGATAACTCGCATGACGGATAAGATATTTGTTTCCTTTGATGAGGCACAGGAAGTAGATGGTCATGCCGATCACAGACTGGATTATCAAAGAAACAGGATCCTCGGCGCTCTCGGATTGCAGGAATCTTTTTACGACTTGATCGAAAATTTTCGCAATACAAAGCAAATAGAGAGCGTGGCAAAATTATTCTATGGTAATTACGAAAAAAACGATTTTTCATTAAAAGGGCTCACAAGTATCAGAGACGGGGGACTTCCAAAAATATACTCCGGAGTATCCTATAGAAGCGTAGTAGACGAAATATGCCGTGAGTATAAAAATCATCCGTGCAGCGTTGCTATACTGCTGCCCGATCATATGCATTTTGAATTATGGGAAAATACCATGCGGGAGTCCGTCCAGAGAAACGGGATCGCGGATAAGTTTTTTTATAAATTAAATGATCATACCAATATAGATGAACGCAATGTGATGGGATCCGGTATTTTCATGATGACATATCGGGTAGGCAAGGGGATGGAATTCGATAAGGTCTACCTTGTCGATCTCGAGAATTTTTCGCTCCACTCTGAAACGAATAAAAATTCTTTATACGTGGCATGTACGAGGGCGCGAGACGAGCTTTCGTTTGTGTTCATATCTTCCGATTATCGGAATTCGGATGCCGGTAAAAAGCTGACGGAAAATAGTAGTATGTTTGAAGAAGCCAAAATAAGCAAAGAGAGCGATCTGCTTTTTTGAATCGATGACCATGAAGAAGTTTTATTATTATACAAATAATACGGTGATCGAACGGGATCTGGCGGCATGTTATTTATTGTGTAATGCCGATTATCCGGATAGTAGAAAATTCTTTTCGACGCTGGGGAATTGTTCCGAAAATGCGATATTTTTGACCATGCGACGATTGAGCGAAACCAACTTGATCAAACTGTGCGCGGACGGAGAAAGTATACCCGTCGTAGCCGGGGTCATGCTCGATGAGCAGCTCGATGTACTTATAGTGCAAGAGCCGACTTGTGTAGAAACAGAAGAAAAAGAGATAGGGGTGGATGAAACGGAAGAAAAATCGGATCCGGCGGGCGTACCCGACATAAGCGATGATGAATTTGATAGCGAGCCGACCGATGATATTCGCGATGATGCGAGCGTATTTGAGTATGCGTTGCGCCCCGGCAAAATCGCCGATGTTACAGAAAGCGACGTCGGAGTATTCGTACGATATCCTATTCCGATAGTGAATATAACGGAAATACATTATACTCGCAAATGGGCAAAGAGAAATTTCGATAATCTGCAATATCCGCTAAAGATCATTCGCGATTCGTTCGAGTATGGCAGCAAGGAGATAGATGACAGCGGAATAAGGCGTTGTGCCGCAGGACTTTGTGCGGATGCCGATAATATCGTCCCATCGATCATGGCAAAAAAGACAGCAATGCATTTGAGTGTAGCGACTGAGATGCAGAATGATCCATATGAGCATTTATCCGATTTCATTTACTTTGTTAATGCGAACAAAAAAGAATTCTTTAAATTTATTGCCGAGAATTTCAACGATTACAAATATTATAATAACTATTATAACAGCTATACCGCAGATGTACATGAGCGACCGTCTCTGCTTATCCGTGCCGTTTCTTATAAGCTGGGACTCAGAGCGAATTTAAACGAAATATACGACGGATTGACCGGTGAGGAAAAGTGTTACCTGCGAATGCTGATGGCCGCTTTTGATGCATGCTTGGGTTGCGATATACGCGATACAAAAAATTTAAGATCCAACTGGTTGACCCTATTCACCGAATATTATGATCATGATTATTCGGAAGCCCGAAAGCATGCACGTATATTCGAAAATTATATAAATGCCCTCGGTCAGGATCGCATTAGCGATTACCTTGCTCGGTTCAGAGGGGAATATAAACAATACAGCGAGGGGATATCGTCGGCGATCATGATGTTTTATGCAATGCTTGACAGGACCAATTTATATCATGATATAGACGAGATCCTTAAGAATTATAACTCTACAGACGTTGAATTCTATACGGTCAAGATATTATATGCCGCATTATACGGGAATTCATACTTATCTGTACGACAGAAAAACGATTATGGCTTGTTATATTATTGTGAAAACGCCGTGTCCTGTCCGATCGAGAGATCCGTAAAAACGATAAACGCCGATGACTTTTATAAAATATATGGATTATCCCGTGCACATTTCTTTAATGATTTCCCGATAAGGAAGTATAAGGATCCGAAATACAATAAATTATATAATGAATTCATATCGGATTCCGGAAAAGTTATAGCTTCATATAAGGAATGCAATAAAAAAGTGACGAGATATTTCGGGAAATCCGTAACAGATGAAATATTGACGGGTCCTCTTATCTCGGCGATCAAAGATAGCGGAAGGGATATTGCCGATGATACGTATGATGCTTCCTTACATGGAAGTTCGGATCAAAAGAATGCGGCTAAACGCAGCAAAAAGGGAACAAAAAAGAGAGAGCGAGAGCATAACGATTCGCCCAAACAACTGAGCATGTTTGAAGTACAAGGAGATCGAGAATGATAAATAAAGCGGGATTTATGCAGATTATACATTCGGGAAAGACAGCAGAAACGCTCGAGCGGCTTTATAATGAGATCATGGGATTGGGCGTCAGAGGGTTCGAGACGCGCGGCGTATATAAAAGCGCATGCTTGTATTGCGTTTATCAATATACGAGTCATAATGACTATATCCATGCAAATAATATTATGCAAAAATTCAAAAGCGATCTATTCTATTCGGGCGAGGTAAGCGAAAAGTGGCATATATGTATGTCCATATTGATATATGGTGTACGTACGCCGATGTATTTTATAACAGAGCCTGGAAGATTGTTTGAAAAGATACTGAGGGTATACACACCAATAAGTAAAAATGCACCTGCCGATGATAAACAAATTATTCGCAACAAGAGGGATAATGTTCGGCTTCTTTCGTCGATAATAACTCTTTTCAAATATTATTATAATAAATTCGCGGCACGAGGGAATGCATATTATGCCGAGTTCTGTAAAATCGTAAATACACATTTTTCAAAGACGGCGGAGCGGTATATCAATGAACACCCTGAGATCCCGTCGGATATATGGGGAGAGATACGTAAATTTATAAAATATTGTTCCGATCCCGATAAATTTGCTGTGCTATATGAGGGGCTAGATGATGATGAAGATGACTTCGATCCGTCATCGGAAGGAACTTCGGATGATAACGGAAATGATAATGAAAAACAAACTATAGATTATGTGTCCATAGACGGCGTGCGGTTGCCACACCATGATTGTACGAAAGTGGAAGGTACAGTACTGTGTGTGATCGGAGGGCGTTCCGATACTATTACGCAATTCAAAACAGACGTATCCGCTTACAGGCTTAAAGAAATAGAGCATTATAAATATGATGAGATCGGTTCTGTCGACCTGAAAAAGAAATTTTATTCTAAGCGTAATTATATGGGGATAATAATAGGCGAATCACCGCATAAGGGGAAAGGTACGGAAGGATACTCGAGCATAATTACGCTTTTGCAGTCGGAGGGCTTCCCGTCTACCATAAAAGCTACGGCGGCATCCGGCTCGCAGACTACTCCTAAGATTACACGGCACTCTCTTTTGTGCGCTTTTCGCGATCTGTTATATTTGCCCGAGAATTTAAGTCACAGAGCTTAGTGAAGAATATCATATGCCGCTTTGCAACTGATCGCAAAGTGAAAGAAGTTTTAATATGACAGCAAAAGATCATTATGATGAAGCAGAGGCCGCTTTGCGAGATAAAAACTGGGATAAGGCGTTTTTGCTTTATAATAAAGCGGCATCCATTGCATATGCTCCGGCTTATGTGCGCCTGGGGCAATGCTATTTAAAGGGCAAGGGTGCTCCGAATGACCCTAAAATGGCGTTTGCGTGTTTTCAGGCTGCGGCAAAGATCGGATCAGCCCAAGCCGAATACATGTCGGGGTATTGTTATAAATATGGATACGGCGTTTCTTGCGATGAGCAGGAAGCGGTCTATTGGTACGCACTTGCTCATTTGCACGGCTATCAGGGTGCTGCCATATCGTTGCGTGCTTTCGGCTGGACGGACAGTGATCTTCAAAAATTAAGTTTCGATCTATTGGAAAGCAGCGGAGGCATGTTATCGCCGATCCAAAGCGGTCTCAACTATCCGGATCTTACAATGCGGTATGTATCCGGCTTGGTGAGCAGACCGATAACTTTTATTCGAGGAGAAGACTATTACCTAAAAGGCAGGGTCCGTTCCTTATCATATGATAAAGCCCATGAGCGTTTCCGCAGCATTGTGGCAGGCACATATGATTACACGTGCGGATTGCAATTTAGCGGCAATCAATTGATAAAACATGATTGCAATTGTCCCGCACATTATGAGTATCCGGGACCTTGCAAGCATATCATAGCTACTATGCTGAAAATACGTAAAGCCCGGCTAGACGTGCTGAGCGCCGTACAGAAAAGGCATTCGCAGCGCAATATTATTGCTAACGATGCTGCCGCGTTCGCTCAGCAAGCGGTTTTGTCTAATCTCGGTGCGAATGAGCTGGCATCCGGGCGAAGTATTGCTCCGTCGGGTAGGGATAATGCCTCCGAGAGCGATAAGAAAACCGTCACGGTAACTCACGAAAGAAATCACGCGATAAATGACGGAGCCAGGATCGCGCCTTAGGGACCGATACCCGAGAGCGATAAGCGCGGGATCGACAAAAGTATATCCGAAAAAATAATAGCGCCGGCTAATGATCACATGGTGCCGGTATCGGTAAAGCCGATACGAAGTAAAAATGTGCAGGCAGATCTGGGAAGCAGTGCAGATCGGTCTGCGTGCGGCGTTCATTATAAGGAAACAGTCGTTCCGGATGATGAAATACATATTGGCAAAGATAACGATCGAAAAGAGAGTGGGGCTGATAGGCTCAATAATCGTCCCCGACAAAAGCAAAGCCCGGGTAACTCGCGTAAACGTTCCGATAATATCGGAATAAAGACGCGACGTACAAACACACAAAAATATGATAATGGTTTTACATTGAACGATATCGGTGTCATTGCTTTGAATATTTTTCTTTTCTTATGCACCATATCCTCCGTAGTATTTATTATAGTGATGTCGAGCATGGAGGGGGATGATGTCGAGGGTTGGCAATATCTGCTGTTTATGGCGTGGGGTGGGATACCGTTATTGCTGCAAGTGCTGTTCCGAAAATTTTATAATGAATATCACACGCCGAAAGATGCTGTGGATGCTGTTTCCCTATTATTAATGACACTCAGCTCGACCTTATTCAGCGGAACTTTTATTATTGCCGGTATTTTTGGCGACGGCTGCACGAACTGTTCTGATTTCGTTGCTTCCTGTAACGAGTGATCTTGCCGCTATGGCTAATGACTTATATGTAAATCACTGTTTAATGTGCCTCAAACATGTTGTTGGATGTATCAACATGGTTCGTTTATAATTTACATGTGCTTGACATGCACAAGAAAAGGCTGTAAAATATGATAGATAACAAATGCTCCGCGTTATAGCCGATTATCGCGGTAAAAATGCGGATGCTTATGATAAACGGAGGAGTAATATGACGATATACTTATGCGCAAAATGCGGTGAGATGATCCCGGAGGACAGTCAGTTTTGCTGCTGGTGCGGAGAAAAGGTGAGCCAGGGGCAGGAGATGTCGATCTCGGTGCCTGCCGGCGTTACGGAAATAGAAATAGAAACGGCTTGTACTCGGAAGGAGGAGTACGAGGAAATGCTTGACGATCCCGATGATATCTATATCGAAGTGCTCAGGTACGCGGCCGGGGTCAATGTCATTTCCACCAGCGTTATCCAGACGCGTTTTTCGCTGGGCTACCAGCGCGCGCATAACATCTTAAAATGGATGGAAGTAAAGGGATTCGTTTCCAAGCGCTGGGACGGCAAATGCGATGTGCTGGTGACTCCGGACGATGTGGTCAGATTATACGGCGCAGCCTGATACCGCTTTAGCGGCGGTATAGCCGGCAAGCGGGAAGCCTCTCCTATCCGGGAGGGGCTTTCGCTCTTCATAGCGGCTGCCCTCACGACGCGGGGCGATGAGAGCGCGTAAAAATTTTGTAAAAATTTCGGAAAAATACTTGACACGGGCGGCGCAATATGGTAACATATACAAGCTGTCACCCCGAAAGGGTGTACGCAGCGCTTCCGCAGTAAGCGGGAGGGGATCGTATCTTGACAACTACATAGAGTAAAGCAAATTATCTTACAAACAAAAAAAGGTATATGCGAAAGCAAATACGCAATGGGATAATTTGTCTTGCAATGAGAGGAAATAGACGTAGAAGATTAAAGCTATAAAGAGCGTATGGAGGATGCCAAAGGCATCAGGCGCCGAAGAAGGACGCGGTAAGCTGCGAAAAGCTGCGGGGAGTCGCAAACAGACATAGATCCGCAGGTATCCGAATGCGGGAACGCACCCGAAGTAAACATCGGGTATCCTTACATGAACACATAGTGTAAGGAGGGGAACCCGGGGAACTGAACCATCTAAGTACCCGGAGGAAGAGAAAGTAAACCAACGATTACCTAAGTAGTGGCGAGCGAAAGGGTAAGAGCCCGAAAGCGAAGCAGAAATGTTTTGTGGCAGAGAGATGCAAGAGCTGAAGTAGACGAACCGGCGAGGAAACCCGGGCGAGACAAGGTAAAAGCCCTGTAGTCGAAACGGAAGCGAAGCTATCTGCAAGAGAGTACCATGGAGCACGAGAAATTCCGTGGGAAGGAGGGAGGCCCATCTCCCAAGGCTAAATACGACCTGATGACCGATAGAGAACAGTACCGTGAGGGAAAGGTGAAAAGAACCCCGGGAGGGGAGTGAAAGAGAACCTGAAACCATATGCTTACAAGCAGAGAGAGCGCTACAGCCGCAAGGTTATGCGTGATCTCGTACTTTTTGTAGAACGGGCCGGCGAGTTACGATGTGTTGCGAGGTTAAGCGGTGAAGCCGCGGAGCCGCAGCGAAAGCGAGTTTGAAACGGGCGAAAGAGAGTAGCATGTCGTAGACCCGAAACCGAATGACCTAACCATGAGCAGGATGAAGCAGGAGTAAAATCCTGTGGAGGTCCGAACTCACTGCTGTTGAAATAGTAGGAGATGACTTGTGGTTAGCGGAGAAATTCCAATCGAATTCGGTAATAGCTGGTTCTCCTCGAAATAGCTTTAGGGCTAGCCTCATGAAAAGTATACCGGGGGGTAGAGCACTGTATGACCTAGGGGCCTTCACGGGTTACCGAAGTTTAACAAACTGCGAATACCGGATATATATGCATGGGAGTCAGACGGCGAGAGATAAGTTCCGTCGTCAAAAGGGAAACAGCCCAGACCCACAGCTAAGGTCCCGAAGTGCAGGTTAAGTGGAAAAGGATGTGACAATACGAAGACAACCAGGATGTTGGCTTAGAAGCAGCCACACATTCAAAGAGTGCGTAATAGCTCACTGGTCGAGCGATGTTGCGCCGAAAATAACCGGGGCTAAAACCTGACACCGAAGCTTGGGAATCACTGAAAGGTGATTGGTAGAGGAGCAATCCTTGTGCGCAGAAGCCGTAGCGGAAGCGGCGGTGGAGAGCAAGGAAGAGAGAATGCCGGCATAAGTAGCGAAAGAGGAGCGAGAAACTCCTCCGTCGAAAGCCTAAGGTTTCCTGGGGAAGGTTCGTCCGCCCAGGGTAAGTCGGGACCTAAGTCGAGGCCGAA
>USNB01000023.1 GCA_900555875.1 uncultured Eubacteriales bacterium | reverse complement strand
ATGACTGCCTGCGTGACCGGCTCGCCGATGTAGGCTTCTGCATCCTGCTTGAGTTTAGACAGTATCATCGCGGATATCTCCTGCGGAGAATACGTCTTATCGTCTATCTTTATCTTTCTGTCCGATCCCATATCCCTCTTTATGGATATGACCGTCTTTTCGGGGTTCGCTACCGCCTGACGCTTAGCCACCTGACCGACAAGACGTTCGCCGTCTTTGGAAAATCCCACTACGGACGGGGTCGTTCTTGCTCCCTCCGAATTGGGGATGACTACGGGATCGCCGCCCTCAAGGACGGCTACGCACGAGTTTGTAGTGCCGAGGTCGATACCTATTATCTTACCCATGATATATGTTCCTCCGAAAATTGAATTCTATTTTGTTATTCGGCGACTTTGACCACGCAATGACGCAATACTTTATCGCCTATCATATATCCCTTGCGGAATACTTCAGTGACGCAGCCCGACATACCTTCTTTCTCGCACGGCACTTTGAGTATGGCTTCATGCAGTTCCGGATCGAATGGTTTGCCGAGCGCTTTGATCTCCGTTACTCCGAATGCGCTCATCACGTTTTCAAGTTCGCGGCTTATCATCCTTACGCCCTGCGCTACGCTCTCGTCTTTGATCATTCCGAGCGCATTGTCGATGACGTCTGCAATGGGAAGGATCTTTTCCATTACAGAGAATATGCCTTCGTCGCGCATTTTTCCGAGCTGTTCGTTCGTTCTTTTTTTATAATTGTCGAAATCCGCCTGCAGACGAACGTACATGGCGTTGAGATCTTTTGCGCGGGCGAGATTCTTTTCGCTTTCCGCCGCGGATTTTTCAAGCATCTCTTCGAGATCGTTGATACGGGATGTAAGGTCTATCGTATCCGATTCGCATTCCTCGGATCCGCACTCTTCCCCGGCGGTCTTCTTTTCCTCTTCTTCCATAACAAGACTCCGTTTATTTTTCTTCGGCGTTTTCGCCGCCCGAGGGCAGTTCACCCACCGTTTTCTCTATATACTCAAGGACGGAAACTATCCTTGAATAATCCATTCTTATAGGACCGATCACGCCGGCTTTGCCTATTTTTACTCCGTTCTTCGTCAGGTCCGCGGTCACGACCGCGCATTCGGGATTTCCATCTCCCTCCCTGCACGGAGCTATATTGATCGACAATCCGATATCGCCCTTACCGTCGGCGGCGCTGATCAGTTTCTCTTTGGATTCAAGGAGAGCGAACATCTCTTTCGCCTTTTCGACATCCGAATATTCAGGCTGCTCGAGCAGTTTGCTGCTGCCCTCGAGAACGACGCTGCGTTTATCGTCCTCCATATACGTTTTAAGGACTTCTACCACGATGTCGAATACTTTGCGGTATTCGTCGGTTATCCTTTCGACAAGACCGTCGTCCTCAACGATCTCTCCTATGCTGTGACCGCTGAATGCGTGCGATATGAACGTCGATGCCGATCTGTAATACTCGTCGGGCATATCTTCAGCCGTATGCAGCATTGCGTCCTTCAGCACTCCGAGATTGGTGACGACCACGGCAAGCGCTTTATCCGGAGTCAGCTTTACGATCTTGATGTTATCCACGACCGCGTCCGACACATCGGATACGTATGCTATGCCCGTAAGATGCGTTATCTCGCTTATGACCTTTGCCGTAGAACGAAGCACGTCGCCTATCTCTGTCACTTTATTGTCGAAATATTTACGGACTATGGCGATATCGGTGGGCGTGAGTTTACGCTCGGGCATGAGCTTTTCCACATACAGGCGATAAGCGCTCGCAGTCGGCACCCTGCCCGCAGATGTGTGCGGCTGATCAAGATAACCCATTTCTTCAAGCATAGCCAGCTCGTTTCGTATGGTAGCGGTGGAGAGCGCGGGCAGATGATGCTCCTTTATGTCCGCACTCGAAACGGGTTCGCAGCTGTCTATATAGCTGTCCACCACCGCTTTGATTATCTTTTCTTTTCTTTCGGAAAGTCCCATTTCAACGTTCTCCGACGTTAGCACTCGCGAACAGAGAGCCTTAGCACTCTCATCGTTTGTCTGCTAAATCTTATCACAAGTATGCACGCATGTCAACCGTTTTAAGCACATTTCGTAAAATTTTTCGCGCAGAAAAAGGCCGACGTTCAGGTCAGCCTTATTATGATCTCGTTCATGACATATAAGCCTTTGTCCGTAAGCCGGATATGACCGTCTGTCACGGACAGATATCCGTATTCGGATAACTCCGCTATCTCGCCGCGTTTCTCTTCTGCCAGGTCTCTTCCGAAACGTCTGAAAAAATCCGCAAGATCTATCCCGTTTTTTGTCCGGATGGCAAGCATTATCGTCTCTTCCGCAGCTTCGTCGCTCTGCGGCGGGATAAAATGCCGTTCGGATATCCCCGCCCCCGCGATATACGCGCCTACATCGGAAGTGCGCACGATCCGCTCGTTGCCTATAAACGAATGCGCCGCGGCGCCGAGACCGAGATATTCGCCGCGAGTCCAATATCTCATATTGTGACGGCATTCGTTGCCCGGCAGCGCGAAATTGCTCACTTCATACCATGAATATCCGTATTCTTCGAGAAGTCCCCGCGTAAGATCGTACATGTCTGCGGCAATATCCTCGTCAGGCACGTATCCTCTTTTTTGCAACGGCGTTCCCTCTTCCACTTTCAGAGAATAAGCCGAAATATGTCCGAATTCCCTGCCGGCGAGCAGTCTGACGGTCTTTTCGACGTCACGCATGGTCTGTCCCGGCAAAGCGAGCATCATATCCGCCGATACCCGCGGAAATACGCTTTGGGCGACGTCCGCCGCATGAAGGAAATCGCTCAGCGTGTGTATGCGTCCTATTGCGGCGAGAATGTCGTCCGACGCAGACTGCAGCCCTAAGCTTATCCTGTTTACTCCCGCTCCGGCGTATGCTTTTGCCTTGTTGATATCGAGCGACTCCGGATTTGCTTCGACGGATATCTCGCAGTCTTCGGAAAAAGCGAATACGGCGCGCAGTTCGTCAAGACAGCCGATAATATATCTCTCATTCACGCTCGAAGGCGTTCCGCCGCCAATATATACGGTGGAAACGATATAACCGTCCGCGATGCCCTGTCTGCCGATATCGGCTATTTCCTCTCCCAGACGTGCAAAATACCGTTCTTTCACGCCGTCAGGGCACACTGCCGACACGAAATCGCAGTACGAACACTTCGCGTTACAGAACGGTATATGTATATAAATACCGAGGTCAGTCATCGATGAGCACCGCCCTTACGGGACTTCCGTCACTGCCCGTAAGTCTGAGCGGAAGGGCTATCAGCTCATACGTTCCGCACTTTACTTCACCGAGCTCAAGCCCTTCGAGAAGAACTACACCTTTGCCGAGAAGCGCCGTGTGCACAGCCGCCTGTTTACCGCAGGCTTCGCCGAAGCTGAGTCCGTCGGTACCGAGCAGCCGGATGCGCGACGCCAGCTCTTCGGCCTCTTCAGCCGTAACGTCGCAGCCTTTGAGAATGATGCGCTCCTCTCCGTTCCGCGCCGCGCGAAGCGCATTTTCCGCGCTGTCGGTCACCACGCATCTGCCCATACACGATGAAAGCTCTATGCTCTCCGCGCCGCCGCCACCGCGTATGAAATGGCAGGGCGCATCCACGTGCGTGCCGTTATGCGCACACACGGATATTTCGGTCAGATCGCATCCGTCACGGTCGACTGTGCGCACTTTGACCAGCTTCGGAGCCGGATCGCCGGGATAAACGCGGCAGCCCGGTATCGCCGCAGAAATGTCTATGATCTTTTTCATATAAAGCGATCCGTCAGTCGTTGTCGAGTTTGAGAATGCTCATGAACGCCTCGGACGGTATTTCCACACTGCCGAACTGTCTCATGCGCTTTTTACCTTCCTTCTGCTTTTCGAGCAGCTTTTTCTTTCGCGTGACGTCTCCGCCGTAGCATTTTGCAAGCACGTCTTTACGCATCGCTTTTACCGTTTCGCGGGCGATGATCTTGCCGCCTATGGCTGCCTGTATGGGTATCTCGAAAAGCTGCCGAGGGATGACTTCCTTGAGTTTTTCGGCAAGGGCGCGGCCTCTTGCCTGAGCTTTATCCCGATGTATCATGAGTGAAAGCGCGTCGCATATCTCGCCGTTGAGCAGGATATCGAGTTTGACCATATCGCTTTTTTCGTAACCGGAAAGCTCATAGTCGAGGCTCGCGTAACCGCGGCTGCGCGATTTAAGCCCGTCGAAGAAATCATATACTATTTCAGACAAAGGCATGCGGTATTTCATACGCACGCGAACGGCATCGAGATATTGCATGTCCTCGAATATCCCGCGTTTGTCCTGACAGAGCTCCATGATGGAACCTATATATGCGGGCGGCGTAAATATGTCTGCCGACACCATAGGTTCCTCAATATATGCTATCTCCGTCTGTGGCGGAAGGTTGCACGGATTGGTCACGGTCTCCACCGATCCGTCCGTTTTATGCACCTTATAGGTAACGCCGGGCGAAGTCGTGATCAGATCCAGATTATACTCGCGCTCCAGCCGTTCCTGGATTATCTCCATATGGAGCAGACCGAGGAATCCGCACCTGAATCCGAACCCGAGCGCTGCGGACACTTCCGGCTCGAAATGGAGAGCCGCGTCCGACAGTTTGAGCCGCTCGAGCGCATCCTTAAGATCGTTGTAACGCGATCCGTCCACCGGGAAAATGCCGCTGTATACTACGGGCTGTACTTCCTTGTATCCGGGGCACGGTTCTGCGCACGGTGCGTCCGCATTCGTTACCGTATCTCCGGGAGCCGTTTCCGAAATGGCCTTTATGCTTGCGGCTATATATCCGACATCGCCTGCCGACAGTTCGCTCACGGGCATAGGCTTGGGAGAAAAAACGCCTACTTCCACGCAGTCGTATACCCGTCCGGACGCCATCATTTTTATCCGCATGCCGGCGCTGACCTTTCCGTCCATCACGCGGACAAGACATACCGCGCCTTTATAATTGTCGTAATAAGAGTCAAAGATAAGACATTTCAGCGGCGCGTTCTCGTCGCCGGAAGGAGGCGGCACTTTATCCACGATCATGTCCAGGACCGCGTCTATACCTATCCCCTCTTTTGCGCTTACGAGCGGCGCGTCGGATGCGTCGATCCCGACCACATCTTCTATCTCTTGTCTGACCTCTTCCGGGCGCGCGCTGGGAAGATCAATTTTATTGATCACGGGAAGGATCTCGAGATCGTTATCTATGGCAAGATAGACGTTTGCAAGCGTCTGCGCTTCTACGCCTTGCGCGGCATCGACCACGAGCACCGCGCCGTCGCATGCGCGAAGGCTGCGCGATACCTCGTATGTGAAATCCACATGACCGGGCGTATCGATGAGATTGAGCTCGTACTCCACCCCGTCTTTGGTGTAGAACATACGGACGGGCGTGAGCTTTATCGTAATGCCCCGCTCGCGTTCGAGATCCATGGAATCGAGCAACTGGTCCTCCATGTCGCGGGAGGAAACGGTCTGGGTCTTTTCTATCAGTCTGTCGGCCAGAGTACTCTTTCCGTGATCGATATGCGCGATTATGCAAAAATTGCGTTTTCTTTTCTGTTTGTCGTTCATCAGCTACGATTATATATTTTTTTCGTTTGAAAATCAAATGTTTTGCCGAGTGCGGCGCAAAAATGTATATCGTCAGGTATCGTCGAACAGCGAAAGCTGCTTTGCCGACGACGATAAATAGCTCCTCTGATTGCCGTCGGCGATAACGTCGTTTTCTCCCGGACGCCCCAGAAGAAGCGGAGAATCGGGATCATGAAGCATGAAATTTTCGCGAGCCTTTTGCGGACTTTTATTCGCATAACAGTATTTACATCCGTTCAGACACGTGTCGTACGCACCTATGTCGCGGCTTTCGATGCAATGGCATCCGTCGCGCAGCCCTCTGTGTTTTATGGCGCGAAAGCTGCATCCGTTTGCCTTGCCGAGGATGTCGAGCGTCGCACAGCCGGACGAATGTATGCCGTACTGCGAATAATCGCCGTTAGTGCCGCAGGTTTGCAGCCAGACGCCGTATTTTGCCGCCGCATCGCCCAACCCCTTTGCAATTGTTTGCTTCTCCTCCGTCGAAAGGGGCTTGAGTTCAGGCATATTGACTTCGAGTTTTTTATATATCTCGACAAAACTGAATATACAGCGGTCGACGTGAGGCGCAAGCTTTTCCGCCATGCGCGAAAAAGTATCGATGTGCCGTTCGATCGTATATTCGCCCGTAAGCAGCACGGGATCATAACGCCACGCGATCCTGTTCCTCCCCACGATCTTTTCAAGCTCGATGAGCGTATTCATGCTGTCGTCGATCGACGGGACGCCCGGTTCTATATCCTTGCCGTATGCGGTGACGGTGTAATAAAAATAAGTCCTGTATTTGTCCGCTATCTCTCTGATGCGCGGCAGAATGGGCGCGTAATTCTTCGAGCAGAAAATTACGGCGTCTATCCTGTCCGACGACAGTATATATCTCGTGATCTTATTGGGGAATAAGGGATTACGCGTGAGAACATACCCCTCTTCAAAACGTTTCAATAACCACGGGGTGAAATACTGTACGGTATCGGTACGCGCACCCGTATTCAATATCATTTGATTTACCCTCCGTCGGATGACGAAATGACCTTCGTACAACGTCTGACGATCTGTCTGAACGCACGATATATCGTACGAGTAAAAACAACACACGTCCCGAAAGACCGAAAAGGTTTCCGGGACATCCTCAATGCTATGAAATGTGCGTGTTATCCGCTTTGTTTGCACGGATCATCTGTCGTCTCCGCCTGAAAAATGACCTTTGGCCTGCAGCCGGCTCATCGCCCGCGCGAGCGTGAGCCGAGTGGTATAATATTCCCTGCGGCTCAGTTTCTGCATCATGGCCTCTCTTGCCTCGTCGGCAGCGGCTTTTGCTCTGTTCGCATCTATCTCTTCCGGGCGCTCGATCGTTTCGACGAGCACAAGTACGTCGTTGTCTTCGATCTTGACGATCCCTTCCGATACGGCGGCGAGCTGCGGCTCTTTTCCCGGCAACGTATACGACAATACGCCCGGAACGATCGCCGTTATCGTGTTGCTGTGATTTGCCATTATCCCGTATTTGCCGTCTACAGACGGTATCACGAGCGAAACGCAGTCTCCGTCGTAAAACGGCTTTTCGGAAGCCCATATATGCAATCTGAATGTACCGTTCATAAAGCTCCTTATGCGTTTTCCGGATGTATCATCAGTTTATGCGCCTTTTCGACGGCTTCGTCGATGGTGCCGACGTTAAAGAACGCCGATTCTGGATACTGATCCATATTGCCGGATATTATTTCTTTGAAGCCGCGTATGGTCTCCTTGAGAGGGACGTATGCGCCCTTCGTTCCCGTGAATTTTTCCGCAACGAACATTGGCTGCGAAAGGAAACGCTGTATCCTGCGCGCCCGTGCGACTATAGCCTTATCTTCCTCTCCGAGTTCTTCCATGCCGAGTATCGCTATTATATCCTGAAGATCGTAGTACTTCTGAAGTATCTCCTGAACTTTGCGCGCCACTTCGTAATGCTCGGCGCCCACGATATCGGCTTCGAGTATTCGCGAGGATGACTGCAGCGGATCAACCGCAGGATATATGCCCTGTTCCGCTATTTTACGGCTCAGAACGGTAGTCGCGTCAAGGTGAGTGAACGTAGTGGCAGGCGCGGGATCGGTGAGGTCGTCGGCAGGAACATAGACTGCCTGTACGGACGTTATCGATCCGTTGCGCGTTGACGTGATGCGCTCCTGAAGTTCGCCCATGTCGTTTGCAAGCGTAGGCTGATAGCCCACGGCGGACGGCATCCTGCCGAGGAGCGTGGAGACCTCGCTGCCAGCCTGGACGAAGCGGAATATATTGTCTATAAACAGAAGAACGTCTTTATTTTCTTTGTCGCGGAAATACTCCGCCATCGTAAGTCCGGTCAGCGCGACGCGCATACGCACTCCGGGGGCTTCGTTCATCTGTCCGAAAACGAGGGCTGTTTTGTCCGCCACTCCGCTTTCGTTCATTTCCGCCCAAAGGTCGTTGCCTTCGCGGCTGCGTTCGCCGACGCCGGTGAAAATGGAATATCCGCCGTGCTCGGATGCAACGTTATGGATAAGCTCCTGGATGAGCACGGTCTTTCCCACGCCTGCGCCGCCGAACAGTCCTATCTTTCCGCCCTTTGCGTACGGTTCGAGAAGATCTATGACTTTTATTCCCGTTTCGAGAACGTTTATGACCGGACTCTGCTCGGAAAAGTCGGGAGCTTTGCGGTATATACTCATACGCTCGACGTCGTCCGCTATCTCCCCCATGCCGTCTATCGGCTGACCGAGAACGTTGAACATCCTGCCGAGGGTCTTTTCTCCGACGGGAACTCTTATCCCCGAACCCGTTGCAGTCACTTCCGTGCCCCTGGCAAGCCCTTCGGTTTCGGCAAACATTATGCAGCGGACGACATTATGTCCGACGTGGAAGGCTACTTCCATGTATCTGGTTTTATCGCCCGACGTGACGGTGAGAGCCTCTTTGATCGCCGGCAGCTTACCTGCGGGAAACTCAACGTCAACGACGGGGCCGGAGATCTGTATTATTCTGCCCGTATTCATATGTCCGAATTCTCCTTTGCGCGTTTGGCTTTCTGGGCTTTCTCGCCCGCCGCGATCTCGGTTATCTCCTGCGTTATCGCGGACTGTCTGACCCTGTTATAATGAGTAAGTTCTTTAAGCATCTTGTCTGCATTGCGGCTTGCGGAATCCATCGCCGTCATTCTGGCGTTCTGCTCACTGCAGAAGCTGTCGACGAGCGCGCTGTAAATGAAACCGCTGACATATCCGGGGATTATGTTGTTCAGCACTTTTTCGACAGAAGGAGCGAATTCGAATTTTGCTCCGGACGCCGGCAGATATTCCGCTGCAAATTGGTTTCTGTGGAAAGGCAGCAATCTGAACTGTACCGGTTCGGCGACAAGACTGTTTTTCATATCGGTGTATATGATATATATCTTCTGGAATTCGCGCGCGGCGAATTTTTCGAGAAGAAGTCCGGTTATTTCCCTTGCCCGGCGAAGAGTAGGGTCTTTTGCGGGATAAAGAAACGATTGCTCTATAGGGATGTTTTTCTGCGTAAAAAACTGTCTGCCTACTTCGCCGACTACATACAGTTTGGTATCCGGATGAGCCTCGAGCATCTCCATCGCAGACTTTACGACGTTATGATTGTACGATCCCGCCATACCTTTATCTGCTGTTATCACAAGGCAGGCATACGTGCCTTCGAGCTTAGGTTCGCCCTCTTCGGGATAAAAATATATGCTGGAAACGTTTGTGACGTTTCTGAATACCCTCTTGATCTCCGTTTTGAGCGCATCGAAATAAGGGCGTGTCCTGTCAAGCTCCCACTTTACTTTTCTCAGCTTCGCAGACGATATCATATACATTGCGTTCGTTATTTTTCGCGTATCGCGAACGCTCTGGATATGATCGCGGATCTCCTTTGCACCCGGCATAAGCCCTCCGTCACATTGCGCCGAATTCTTCGAGCGCACCTACGATCCGCGCACGAAGCTCGTCGTCCATTACCTTTTTCTCTTCTATCTCCTCTATTATTTCGGCATGTCTTGCCTTGAATTTATCGAGAAGTTCGCGCTGTTTGTCCTTGATCTCGGGGAGGGGCACCTTGACGAATACCCGTTCCATTGCGGCTACGAGCGATATTACCTGGTCGGAAAGGCTCATCGGCAAATGCTGAGGCTGACGAAGCAGGCGCATAAGACCCTGACCATATACCAGCTGTTCTTTTGTGGCATCGTCAAGATCGCTGGAAAACTGGGTGAACACTTCCATCTCGCGATACTGAGCGAGATCTATCCTCAGCGTGCCCGAAGCCTTTCTGAGAGCTTTGAACTGTGCCGCCCCGCCCACTCGGGAAACAGAGAGTCCGACGTTAACGGCAGGTCTCTGACCCGAAAAGAAAAGGTTGCTTTCGAGGAATATCTGTCCGTCGGTTATCGAAATGATGTTGGTCGGTATATATGCAGAAACGTCTCCCGCCTGCGTTTCGACTATGGGAAGCGCAGTCATGCTGCCGCCGCCTCTTTCGTCGGAAAGATGTGCGGATCGCTCGAGAAGTCTGGAGTGAAGATAGAATACGTCTCCGGGATATGCCTCTCTGCCCGGACTTCTGCCGAGCAGAAGGCTGAGCGCACGGTATGCGACGGCATGTTTGGAAAGGTCGTCGTATACGATGAGCGCGTCTCTCCCGCTGTTCATGAAGTATTCCGCAAGAGCACATCCGGCATAAGGCGCTATGTACTGAAGTGGCGCGGAATCCGATGCGGTCGCAACGACGATACATGTGTATCCGAGAGCGCCGGCACGGCGAAGCGTTTCTACCGTCTGTGCCACTGAGCTGGCTTTCTGTCCTATCGCCACGTAAACGCAAACGACGTTTTTACCCTTCTGATTGAGAATGGTGTCTATCGCGATCGTCGTTTTGCCCGTCTGCCTGTCTCCTATTATAAGTTCGCGCTGACCGCGTCCTATCGGGAACATGGAATCTATCGCGATCATTCCCGTCTCGAGCGGCTTGTTTACGGGCTGACGATCGAGTATCCCGGGAGCAGGAGCTTCTACGGGATTGTACCCCGCGGCGTCTATCTGCCCCAGACCGTCTATCGGCTCGCCGAGAGAGTTCACGACTCTTCCGAGAAATGCATCCCCGACCGGCATGCCCGCGGTTTTTCCCGAACGGGCAGCGGTATCGCCCTGTCCGACCTCTCCGTCGGTATCAAAAAGTATACACCCGACTTCGTTTTTGCGCAGATCCTGGACCATGCCCTTAACGCCGGAATCGAATACGACGATCTCTCCGTACTGAACGCTGTCAAGTCCTCCGAGCGTAGCTATACCGTCGCCGACTGACAGTACCGTACCGCGCTCTTCGCTCATCTTTTCGAGACTGAACGAATCGATCTTCTCTTTCAGAAGAGGTATGATACCGTCGGCATCCGCGTCGCCGAGATCGAGAGAGCGCCTGAGCTGCTCAACTCTTCCCTTTACGCTCCAATCGTATACGTCCGCGCCCGCATGGAGAACGAATCCGCCTTTAAGCGATGGATCGGAAATTATTTCAAGCTCGCTCGGACCGTATTTGTGTCCGAGAAAATCGAGTATGCCTTTCTTCTGCTTTTCCGTAGGCGGAGTCACGCAGTACAGCAGCGCATGAAGTTTTTCATCGTTTTTGCGTTCTTTCATTTTTGTTCGCTCCGTT
>USNB01000022.1 GCA_900555875.1 uncultured Eubacteriales bacterium | reverse complement strand
GGGACGTATATCCTCTCGAGCCGCGATCTGTGCATGATAGCGCACCTGCGCGAGCTTGCCGACGCGGGAGTGGATTCGGTGAAGATCGAAGGACGGATGAAGAGCGAATATTATGTCGCGGGTATCGTCAACGCCTATCGCCGCGCACTGGACGACATGGCTGCCGGTCGTCCGTTCGATGAAAGACTGATCGAAGAAACGGAAAAGGTCTCTCACCGCGGTTATACGACGGGATTTTATTTCGATGAAAAGGGCGGCGCGACGGGCGAGCCCCGTCCGCGCGCGACTTATGATTTCGTCGCAGTCGCCGCGGAAAACTGTGAGAACGGGACGCTTGTCGTCGAAATGCGCAATCGTTTCGAAAAAGGAGATACGCTTGAGATCCTTTCGCCGACCGGGATCTCCGGCATGACGTTCGAGGTCACGGATATGACGGGTGAGGACGGGCGCGACATTACGGTCGCCGACCGCGTGTGCGAGAAGGTGCGTCTGCGCTGCGGACTTCCTGTCGGAAAATACGATATACTGAGGAGAAAGCGCCGCGATCGAGCGGTATGGTGATGAATAAACGCAAAAGAAGGCCTGACGTATGTACTTTTTTTCCACATTCTTAAGCGTAGCCGTATTGCTGGTATTGCTCGTGCCCGGCTACATACTTCGTAAGACGCGGCTCGTAGGCGACGCTGCGGCAAAAGACCTGTCCGGCGTGCTCATTTACGTGGGCATGCCAGCTTTGATATTCTATTGCATGATGGGCGTCGACATCACTCACGTAACGTGGCAGGACGTCGTTCTCAGCATACTGCTTGCCGTTATCGTGCATCTCATCGGATTTATAGCGATAAAACTCATCCTTATCCGGTGTAAGGAGAACGGAGCGAAATCGGCGGCGTCGTTTTCCGCGATGTTTTCGAACTGCGGCTTTCTCGGCATACCGCTTTCGGAGATCGCGGTGGAATATTGCGACGCGTTCGCGGATACGCCGGACGAATCCATGAGCCGCGTAAGATTGTATGTTACGTTGTTCAACGTGGTGTTCAATCTGCTCAACTGGACGCTCGGGGTGGCGATGTACGGCGGCGCGGAAAAGAAAAGCACGATGGCGCGCAAGGCGTTGCTCAATCCGTGCACGATCGCGCTTATCGCGGCGCTTCCGTTCACGCTTACGGGACTGTCTTTGCTCGAACCCATAACGGTGGGAGGAGTGGAGATAAATCAGATCTCCAGATTGATAACATATCTTTATAATATATGCGTTCCCGTATCCATGTGTATCCTCGGCGTCAGGCTTGCCGACATGAAGATCGGACGCATGTTCGGAAGCGGTTATATGTACGCTTCGTTCGGCGTAAAGATGATAATAGTCCCTGCCGTTGTGTGCGCGCTTTGTCTCGCTTTTTACGCATACGGAGGTATCGGCGGAGAACTTGTCATGGCGATGGTCGTTATGGCGGTGACGCCTACGGCAACGACCGCGCTGGCTTTTGCCGAGCGTTTCAACGGGGATACCGCGGTAGCGGGCGAGTGCATAGTATCGTCCACCGTAACGGCGCTCGTGATCGTGCCGCTGTTTCTGATGCTCACGGCGCATTTTCTTTGAACTGCGCCGGTGCTGCCGGACTTCCGGATATAAATTTCACGCGTTACCGCACGCGAAATATGACGTTTAGTGTTGACTAATGTGTTCGTTTTGTGGTAAACTATGGTAGACGCCCGATTCGCTATGAAAGCGGGCGGGGCTCAACGGGTCAAAGGTCGGATTTGGTATGGGTAAACCTTTCTATTATTTCAGTAAATGTCTGTACAGCCTCGGTCGGCCGTTTTATCCGACTAAGGTGATCGGCAGGGAAAACATAGTAAAAAAAGGCAAGTGTATTTACGCGTGCAATCATCTGTCGGCGGTGGACATACCGCTTACGCAGGTGCATATCCCCGGTTACAGGCGGTATATAGGAAAAGTGGATTTCACGACGCATAAGACGTCAAAATTCCTGCTCGGCAAATTCGGAGTTATATTCATCGACCGCGACCGTCCGGCTCTTTCCACGATGCGCGAGATATTTAAAGTGCTCGACGACGGGCAGATAATGATCTTTCCCGAGGGAACGCGCAACAAGGGCGACGAAAGCGAGATGCAGGCGCTCAAGACCGGTCTTGCGCTGTTTGCGGCAAAGAGCGGCGCGCCCGTGATACCGGTGCTTCTTTACCGCCGTCCCAAAGCGTTCCGCAAGAACTATATGTATATAGGCAGACCCATAGACGTGGTGGAGAATAAAGGCAGGATGCCGTCCGCCGCAGAAGCGGAGGCCATCACCGCGCGGTATGCGTATGAATTCGCGCGGCTGAGAGTGCAGCTCTGCGATTATGTGGAAAACAAACGCTGGAAGAAGAAGAACAGACTTAAAAAGGGGGAGGTCTCTCCCGCGCTTGCCGCATTCGACGCCGAACATCCGGCGCCGTCCGTCAGCGCGGCATCGGAGAACGGATAAGCAATGAAAATAATAGTAGACGTATTCAGCGGAGACGATCCGCAGGCGCTCATTCGCGGAACGGCTGCCGCCGTAAACGTATATCCCGACGTGCATATCATCATGCCGGGCGATCCTACATATCTCGAAAAAGAGCTTGCTCTCTGCGATTACGATGCTTCGCGGCTGGAGATACTTCCCGCGAGTGAGATCATTGGCAACGACGAGACTCCAACCACCGCGATAAGACAGAAGCGCGATTCGTCTCTCGTGCGCGGCGCGACACTGCTGCGTTCGGATCCCGAAGTGGGAGGAATGATAAGCGCGGGCAGTACGGGTGCGATACTGTGCTGCGGCATTTTTATCGTAGGACGTATACGCGGGATAGACCGTCCGGCGCTCGCTCCCGTTCTTCCCACGGTAGACGGAGGGAACGTATGCCTTATAGACTGCGGAGCGAATTCCGACTGCCGCAGCGAATATCTCGGTCAGTTCGCTCTTCTCGGTACGGGATTGATGCGCAGTCTGTGCGGAGTCGCGGATCCGAGAGTGGCTCTCGTGAACGTCGGGGTCGAAGGGCACAAAGGAAGCGTGCTTACGTCGCAGACGGCAAAGCTTCTTTCCGAAATGCCCGTCAATTTCGTCGGGAACATGGAGGCAAGGGAAGCGCTTTCCGGCAAGTATGACGTACTCGTCTGCGACGGCTTTGTAGGGAACGTCCTTCTTAAAAGCATAGAGGGCACTGCGGCGTATGCCGTGTCCGAGATGGCGGAGGCTGTCCGACGCAGACTGCCCGCGTCCGTGGACGTCGGGATAGTGGATGCCGCGGCGCGCGAAGTCATGCGCAACTACGACTACAATTCATACGGCGGGGCGTTCCTCCTCGGCTGCCGAAAGCCGATAGAAAAGATCCACGGCGCCGCAAACGAACGTACCATACCTTACGCAGTAGGGCAGATGCGTTCAATGATCCTTGCCGGCATGGCTGACAGGATCGCGGAACAGCTCGACGAAATGTCGCGGAGGGATCGCACTTAAAAAGAGCGCATAAAAGGACAAAAAAATCGGACGCAAAACGCTTGACTTTATTTTTATAGTGAGTATACTGATAATTCGTTAGGTTACTCACTATTTTTAATGGTCTTTTAATATGCGGGTAATAGAACATAAAACAGTTAGGTTACTACCTATCGAAATAAACGCAAGGAAGTAATTGCAAAATGGAAAGACAGATCCTGATAGAGGAAAGGCGCATGCATAACCTTATATTCAGGAAGATGAGAAGCCCTGCCGAAGACGACAGCAAACACCGCGGATTCAGACTTCAGGGGATGATCATCTCGTATCTGTGTGAGCATGCGGGAGAGAGGATATGTCAGAAGGATCTCGAGACGGAGTTTTTCGTCCGCGGATCCACGATGGCGGCGGCGCTCGGGCAGCTCGAGCAGGAAGGATACATCGTTCGTAATTCGGATACGGATGACAGACGTCTGAAAGTGGTCACCCCCACGCCGAAGGCGGAAGACGCGTACAGGCGGTTGTCCGAACGGTTCAAAAGTATGGAAAAGTCTCTCGTCAAGGGAATATCCCGTGAGGAACTTTCCGTGTATTTCAGAGTAGTAGACAGAATTTGCAACAATTTGGAGGCTGAAGATCAATGATAGGAAAACTGGCAAAGAGCGTAAGGGAATACAAAGTTCCCAGCATACTTTCCATAGTATTCGTTGCGCTCGAAGTCGTGCTCGAGGTGTTCATCCCCCTTGTGTGCTCCGATCTGGTCAATTTTATACAGGGCGTGAGCACCGCAGGAATGGAGGGGACGGGCGGAACGACCGTAATACATTATTTCACGATAATAGGCGTCAGGACGGGCGTGAGCATAACGGGTGCTCTCACCGCTTCGGCGATAGGCTATGTATTCGCGTATGCGGGCATGCTCATCGGCATGGCGGCGCTGTCGCTTACCTTCGGATTACTGTCCGGCATGTTCTGCGCACGCGCGTCTGCCGGATTTGCGAAGAATCTCAGAAAGGATCTGTATTATAAGATTCAGGATTTCTCTTTCGAAAACATCGATTCGTTCTCCACGTCTTCGCTCGTCACCCGTCTTACGACGGACGTCACCAACGTGCAGAACGCATACATGATGATAATACGTATAGCGGTACGCAGCCCGCTTATGTTTATTGCGTCTCTTATCATGGCGTTCACGAAGAACTGGTTCATCGCGCTTATTTTTCTTGCCGCGGCGCTCTTGCTCCTCGGTGCGATGGCGCTCATCCCCAAGCGTGCGATGCCTATATTCAACCGCGTGTTCAAGAAGTACGATAACATGAACCTGCGCATACAGGAGAACGTACATGCGGCGCGCGCGGTCAAGGCGTTCGTGCGCGAGGATTACGAGATACAGAAATTCGACGATGCGGCTACGGACGTGCGCAAGGACTTCACGAAGGCGGAGACGCTGCTTGCGCTCAGCAACCCCATAGTGTATTTCATCATGTTCGTTCTCATCCTCACCACGTGCACGCTTTGCACCGTGTTCATCGTTGGCGGTCCGACCGTTACGATAGGCGGCGAACTGTATATCGGCGATCTTTCCGCGCTCGTGCAGTATGCGATAATGATACTCATGAGCATGATCATGCTCGTAATGGTATTCGTCATGATAGTCATGGCGGTAGAGTCGGCGCGCCGTATAGTCACCGTTCTCGGAACGGAGAGCACGCTCGAGTCTCCCGCGAACGGAAAGACGGAAGTCGCTGACGGATCGATCGAATTCGATAACGTGGATTTCTCGTATGCCGGAGATGACGATAAATGCGCGCTCAAAGACGTCCGGCTGAAGATCGCTTCGGGCGAGACGATAGGCGTGCTCGGCGGTACGGGGTCGAGCAAGACGACGCTCGTCCAGCTCATACCGCGTCTGTACGATGTCACTACGGGGTCGGTCAAGGTAGGAGGTACGGATGTCCGCGAATACGATCTCGAATCGCTCCGTAAAAACGTAGCCATGGTGCTCCAGAAGAATGTGCTCTTTTCCGGCACGATAAAGGAGAACATACGCTGGGGAAAACCGGATGCGACAGATGAGGAGATAGTCGCCGCGTGCAAGCTTGCTCAGGCGGACGAATTCATTTCGCAGATGCCCGACGGTTACGACACCTACATAGAGCAAGGAGGCACGAACGTTTCGGGCGGTCAGCGCCAGAGACTTTGCATAGCGCGTGCGCTCATAGCCGATCCCAAGATAATAATATTCGATGATTCCACGAGCGCGGTGGATACCAAGACGGACGCGCTCATACGCAAAGCCATGGCTGAATCGCTTCCGCATTCGACAAAGATCATAATCGCGCAGCGCGTATCCAGCTTCGAGGATGCGGACAGGATAATCGTCATGGACGGCGGCAGGATATCCGCGGTGGGCACTCACGAGGAACTGCTCAAGAGCAGTGCGATATACCGCGAAGCGTACGAGATACAGAATAAGAAGTCTGACGAAAAGGAGGACGGAAATGCCATCGCTTAACAATAAACAGACGGGAGTCATTCCCGAGGGCTTCGATGCCGAGGGCATAAACGATCCAAAGCAGCTCAAGAAGATGCTCCGCGAGCACAAGAAGCAGCAGAAAGAGGGTCCCAGGACCAAGGTGTTCGGGCGGATACTCGGTTATATATTCAAGTATTACAAGGCAAGATTCATCCTTGTCGTGATATCCATCATCATCGGGTCGATAGGCACCGCCATGATACCCGTCATACTGATGATGCTGACGAACAACTATATCGAGCCGGGTACGCTCGGCGGCGGAGATTCGGGCGTTATGCCCCTGTGGACGTTCCTTATCGTGGCAAGCGCTCTGTATCTTGTGGCGGTCGCATTCTCGACGACTTATAACGTGCTCATGGCGCGAATCGGGCAGGGCGTGCTCTATCAGATCCGCCGCGACATGTTCGTGAAGATGCAGGCTCTGCCTATAAGTTATTTCGACAGGCATCTTTCCGGCGATATCATGAGCGTATACACGAACGATGTTGACGCGCTTCGCCAGTTCATATGTCAGACGTTGCCGCAGCTCATAATCTCGGTAGTAACGCTGACGGCTCTGCTCGTTATAATGCTGGTATACAGTCTGTGGCTGCTGCTGATAGTGCTCGGCGTCGTAGGCATCATGATATTCGTCGTGACGAAGATAGGCGGAGCGTCGTCGAGATATTATATCCTGCAGCAGACCGCTCTCGGCAAGGTGGACGGCTACATAGAGGAGTCCATGCACGGGCAGAAGGTGATCAAGGTATTCTGCCACGAGGATGCGGCGAAGAAGGACTTCGACGAGCGTAACGATATGCTGTGCCGTCATGCTACGGCGGCGAACACATACGCCAACGTTCTCATGCCCGTGCTCCAGAACATAGGCAATATCCTTTACGTCATCATCGCCATAGTGGGCTCGCTCATAATAGTGCTCGGCGGATACAACATCGGGCTGGGCAACGCCATTCCGGGATTCGATATGCAGCTCATTGCGGTCGTCGTCGGATTCCTGTCCATCGCTAAATCGTTCACGCAGCAGATAGCCACGATATCGCAGCAGATCAACTTCGTCGCCATGGCGAAGGCGGGCGGGAACCGCATATTCGCGATAATGGACGAACCGCCCGAAGAGGATAACGGATATGTAGAGCTCGTGTGGGCAAAGCGCACCGCTGACGGCGGGGTCGAACCCAGCGACACGTATACCGGTCTGTGGGCATGGAAACATCCTCACCGCGCGGAAGGCACTGTGACGTATGTCGAGCTTAAGGGCGATATAGAAATGCATGACGTAGATTTCGCATACGTCCCCGGAAAGACCGTTCTTCACGACGTCACGCTGTATGCGAAACCCGGACAGAAAGTCGCGTTTGTCGGCGCGACCGGAGCTGGCAAGACTACGATAACGAACCTCATAAACCGTTTCTACGACATCGAGGACGGCAAGATCCGTTACGACGGCATAAATATCAACAAGATAAAGAAACCCGATCTGCGCCGTTCGCTCGGCATCGTGCTCCAGGATACCAACCTGTTCACGGGTACGATAAAGGACAACATACGCTACGGCAAGCTGGATGCGACGGACGAGGAAGTGATAGAAGCGGCGAAACTCGCCAATGCCCACGACTTCATAATGCGTCTGCCCGACGGGTACGATACCATGCTCGAGTCGGACGGAGCCAACCTCTCGCAGGGACAGCGTCAGCTGCTTTCCATCGCACGCACGGCATGCGAGAACGCTCCCGTTCTCATTCTCGACGAGGCGACCAGCTCGATCGATACGCGTACCGAACAGCTCGTGCAGAGCGGCATGGATAAGCTGATGGCGGACCGTACGGTATTCGTTATCGCTCACAGGCTGTCCACCGTGCGTAACTCCAACGTTATCATGGTGCTCGACCACGGCCGCATCATAGAGCGCGGCACGCACGAGCAGCTTCTCGAACAGCAGGGAACTTACTATAAACTCTATACCGGCGCATTCGAGCTGGAATAAAACCAAAAGGCGATTCCGCAATTTTGATGTCAGTTTCTGTCATTGACAGGAGCTGACATTTATTATATATCTATATTTCTTACCTCCCCGCGCCCTCCGAGGGGAGGTGGGACGCAACACGCCACGGAATGGCGGAGTGAAACGGTCATGATCGGTTTTTATGAGAATAAAAAATTACAGAAATGTTTATGACCGACAGAACCTGTCAGCGGATAACCTTGTCAAATCGAATATTAAATGTTATAATATTACAAGAAAATGTAAAACACGTCAAGACGTGCACTGCCGCATTATAAGGAAGCGCGGCAGGCGGACCGAAGAACGGCGGATATATATCCGCATGCATGCACCCGGGATATGCTCCCGGACGGAATGAGAGGAGGTATCGTAAAAAATGAGTAAACGCATACTTATGACGTTTATCCTGACTCTTGTCATATCGGCGCTCGCGCTGGTATGCGTTTTGGCGCTCACGGCGTGTGGGGACGATGAACCAACGCCCACTCCCGATCCGGGCATAACTACGCCGATCGATCCCGATGACGATCCGTCGGATGAACCGACCGACGACCCCACCGACGATCCGGGCGAAGAGCCGTCCGATGAGACGGTTTACACGGTCACATTTATAGCCGACGGCATAACTGTGGGCACGGATACATACACGGCAAACGATACTTCTATCGACGAACCCGAAGTGCCGGAAAAAGAGCATTACACGGGCGAATGGGAGAATTATGACCTTACGGGCGGGGATATCACCGTAGAGGCGGAATACACTCCCATAGAATATAACATCACATTTATCGCCGACGGAATCATCGTAAGTACGAAAAAATATACTGTGGAGGATACGTCCGTCGCCGAACCTGCCGTGCCCGAGAAGGAAAATTACTCCGGCAGATGGGAGGATTATACCCTGTCGGGCGGCGACCTTACGGTAAACGCCATATATGAAAACTATATTAGATTTGAATTGACGGATGATAGCAGCTACTATGTAGTAACGTGGGTCGGAGGAACAAAGACTTCGGTCGCGATCCCTGCCATGTACGACGGATTACAGGTCATAGCCATAGCAAATGGGGCATTTGCCGGCAATACGTCCGTAAGACAGGTAACATTGCCGAATACTATAATCGAGATACAGGAAAGTGCATTTGAGGGTTGCACGGGGCTGACGAGCATCAATATCCCCGAAAGCGTCATGAGCATAGGTAACGGCGCTTTTTCGGGCTGCATCTCGCTTTCGGACATAAACGACATAGAGCAGGTAAGCACGATAGGCGAGAGAGCGTTTAAGGACTGCATATATCTCGAAACTTTGACGTTCTCCGACAGATTACAGTCGATAGGCACGTCTGCATTTGCCGGCTGTGCTTCGCTTAGAGTAGTAAACATAGGCGCGGGCGTGACTTCGATAGGGAATTTTGCCTTCGACGATTGTAAACAGCTGACGGATATCGAATTGCCCGAGTCGTTGAGCTCGCTCGGAACAGGCATATTCCGCCATGCCGAGTCGCTGGAGAGCATCACATTGCCGTCATCGATAACTTCGATCCCCAATGTCATGTTCCAATATTGCACTTCGCTTTCCGCGATAGAGATACCCGAAAACATCACATCGATAGGTAATTCCGCATTCAGCTATTGCAGCGGGCTTAAGGATGTTAAGATCCTTGGCGATATAACGCAATTCGGGAATTCGGCATTCTATAATTGCACGGGACTGACGACATTGTACTTTGCGTCGTCTACAGCCGGCGATATCGATACGACGAGCAATTATATATTCTATAATGCCGGTACTTTAGGCGACGGTATAACGCTTACTATAAGCGCCGACGCGATCCTTCCTTCGGGGATATTCGAGACGGTCAACGGCATCAATCTTCCGAAGATAACCGCGATAATCATAGAGGACGGCGTGACCGAGATCGATTATACGGGCATTTTCCCCTCGCTTCGCGAAGTGTCTATCCCGGAGAGCATAAATGTAGAAAACATCGGCGAGGGATTTATCGCTGCGTGTGCTAATGCCGTGGAAAACGAAAATGGTATAATGTATCTCGATCGCAATGTAGTCGGCTCTGCCGAGGATATAGTGAACGCCGTTCTTCGCGATGATACGTTATATATACTGCCAAGCGCGTTCGAAGACCGCACGTCTCTCATCTCTGTCACTATCCCGAGCAGTGTAAAGAGCATAGAGACCGGAACATTCTCCGGCTGCAGCAGTCTTGAGACGATGACTCTTCCGTTTGCGGGTGGTTCGATAAAAACATCGAGCGATACCTATCAATATCCATTCGGCTATATATTCGGCACGAGCAGCTACACCGGAAGTACAGGCGTAAGGCAATATTATTTCGGCAGCAGCACAAGTTATACAACGTACACCACATACTACATTCCCTCATCTCTTCGCAGCGTTACGATAACGGGCGGTAATATTCTCTATGGTGCATTCTATAATTGTAATATGCTTACAAGTGTCACTATCCCGAACGATATAGTAAGCATAAGCAGTTTTGCATTTTACAATTGCGCCGGTCTTACAAACGTCACTATCCCGAACAGCGTGACGAGCATAGGTGATTATGCATTCCGTGGCTGCAGCGGACTTACAAACGTCACTATCCCGAACAGCGTGACGAGCATAGGCGATTATGCATTCTCCGGTTGCACCGGGCTTACGAGCATCACTATTCCGGACGGCGTGACGAGCATAGGTGATTATGCATTCTACAATTGCACCGGACTTACAAGCATCACTATCCCTGACAGCGTGACGAGCATAGGCGGTTATGCATTCGAGAGTTGCACCGGACTTAGGAGCATCACTATCCCGGATAGCGTGACGAGCATAGGCAGCTACGCATTCGACAATTGCACCAGGCTTAACGCGGTATATATAACAGATATTGCCGCATGGTGTGAGGTGGATTTTGACGGTGTATATAGTAATCCGCTTTACTACGCACATAACTTATATTTGAATGGTGAGCTCGTGACCGAGCTTATCATACCCGATGGCGTAACGAGTATAGGTGATTATGCATTCTCCGACTGCACCGGACTTACAAACATCACTATCGGTAACGGCGTAACGAGCATAGGCAGCTATGCGTTTGACGGTTGCACCGGACTTAACGCTGTGTATATAACAGATCTTGCTGCTTGGTGTGAGGTGGATTTTGACGGTGTATATAGTAATCCGCTTTACTATGCACATAACTTATATTTGAATGGTGAGCTCGTGACCGAGCTTATCATACCCGATAGCGTGACGAGCATAGGCAGTGCTGCATTCTCCGGCTGCACCGGGCTTACAAGCATCACTATTCCGGACGGCGTGACGAGTATAGGTAGTTCTGCATTCTCCGGCTGCAGCAGACTTGAGTCTCTTACTCTTCCGTTTGTGGGTGGTTCGATAAAAACATCGAGCGATACCTATCAATATCCGTTTGGCTATATA
>USNB01000021.1 GCA_900555875.1 uncultured Eubacteriales bacterium | reverse complement strand
GATGAGCGATTACGGGTGGGACAGGCCTGCCGGCGGCGAACGCAGAAGCGCCGTTTCGTCTGCCGCGCTACCGTCCGGCTTTATGCGTTCGCCGCCGGCAGGCCTGTCCCACCCGTAATCGCTCATCTTCCCGAGCATGAGCAGACATACGAATACGGCAGCGAGCAGGAAAAGATCGAGCACGTCCGCCGACAGCGCGGTCATCGCCGCGGTAACGCCTCCCGCCGCGGGAGCAGTGAATATGCGGACGAATATCTCGCCTATCTCCGCCACCGACTGCGCGCGGAAGAACAGCGCTGCAGGAATAAAGAACAGAAATACGAGACACTGCCGGAGCATCCTCACCCCTGACGAACCGTTATCTATCCCGTGCTTTTCGCAGAACGAGCGGTAAGGCTTGCGCAAAAATCCCTCTATCGTCAGGAACACGCCTATATACATTCCCCACAGCACAAACGTCCAATTCGCTCCGTGCCACAATCCGCAGAGAAAGTACACTATAAGCACGTTCAGCACCCTGCGCACCTTCCCCTTGCGGTTCCCGCCGAGCGGTATATACACGTAATCGCGGAACCACGTGTTCAGCGAGATATGCCATCTGCGCATGAGTTCGCGTATGCTCGTCGCGGAAAACGGCCTGTCGAAGTTTTTCATGAGCCGGATCCCCATCATACGGGCAGACCCCATGGCGATCTCCGAATAACCCGCGAAGTCGCAGTATACCTGCACGGCGAAAAGCGCTCCCGCCGCGAGCAGCGCAAGACCGTTCGCCGACGATACGTCCGCAAAAACGCTGTCCACGAGCGTGCCGCAGAAGTCCGCGACCACACACTTGCGGAAAAACCCGGTAAGCAGCATGCGAAAGCCGGCCGCCATATCGTCGCCGTTCGGGCTGTGCTTTTCCCTGAGCTGAGGTATAAGGTTTTCAGGGCGTTCGATGGGACCTGCAACGAGCTGCGGGAAATAGGATACGAACAGCGCGTAATACCCGAAATGCTTTTCGGGCGCCATGCCGCGGTATACGTCGATGACGTAGGACAGCGTCTGGAACGTGTAGAACGATATGCCCACCGGCAGGATTATATCCAGCGAAACGCTGTCGATATCGAGCGCGAACAGGTTGAGGAAGTCTATAACGCTGCCGAGCAGAAAGTTGAAGTACTTGAAAAAGACGAGCACTCCCAGGCACACGACGAGCGTCAGCACCAGCCAGAATTTTTTCACGCTCTTCTTTTCCGTTCTCGCGATGAGCAGTCCTGCGACGTATGACACGACCGTAGTGCCGAGGATAAGGAATACCAGCCATACGTTCCAGCTCATATATGCGTAATACGACGCGATGAGCAGCCATATCCACCGCACTTTATGCGGCAGTATGAAATACACGACGATGACTATGGGAAGAAATATGAGAAATTGCAGAGAATTGAACGTCATTTATTCTTCCTCCCCGACGTGAACGCCGGCAGATGCACCGCCAGCAGAACAAGGATCATCACGAGCACTTCGCGCATATCCGCCCCGTAAAGCAGAGATACGGTGACTGCGGCAACGGATACCGCCGACGAGATCGCGGGCAGCACGTATCCCGTGCGTCCGATCAATCCGGCAAGAGCGAGCACGAGCGCCGCGCCGAACAGTATGAGCAGCAAAGGCGTACCGAGGATCACGCTGTCTTCCATTTAAGCGAACATCTCCTTCAATCGCTGTTTATCCGGCTTGCCCGTACTCGTGAGCGGGAAAGCGGAGAGCACGGCTATTTTTACCGGGATCTCGTGTTTCGAAAGTCTGCCCGCAAGAGCGACGCGCAAGGCTTCTTCTTCGATCGACGCGCCCTTTTCGGGGATAACGGCGGCGCACGGCACTTCGCCGAGATAGTCGTCGCGCAGTCCCACCGCCGCCGCCTGGTATACGCCGGGCAGCGACAGCAGCGCCCGCTCTATCTTTCCCGCGGAGATGTTCTCGCCGCCGCGGATGATGATATCCTTTTTCCTGCCCGAAATATGCATTATGCCGCGCTCGTCGAAGTAGCCGAGATCGCCCGTATGCAGTCTTCCCTGTTCGTCGACGGCGGCTTTCGTTTCCTCCTCATCGCCGTAATAACCCAGCATAAGCTCAAATCCGCGCACGCATATCTCGCCTTCCTCTCCCTGCTTTACCTCATTCCCGTCGTCGTCGAGGATAAAGCCCTCGTTGAGAGGATAGAACGTACCCACCCCCGAACAGCGGAGTTCGGACGGACTGTCGTACGGCAGCGTCGTCACTCCCACGAATTCGCTCATGCCGTATACGGGCACAAGACGGCAACCAAGCGACCGCTCTATGAATTCCATCTGCGCCGGAGTGGAAGGTCCGCCCGCGATCAGCCCGAAGCGCATGGACGACAGGTCGCTTCCCGCCAGCTCTTCGTTCTCGGCGAGCGCGAGGAAATAAGTAGGCACGGCGTAAAGGACCGTAACTCCGTATTTTTCTATACCCGTGATAAGGCTTGCGGGAGAAGGATCGTCCGGAAAATACAACGCATGATCCATGACCACGGAAACGGACATGAGCGCTATGCAAAATATATGATGGGGAGGGAGCACGCATGCGGAAACATCCTTTTCGCACTCTTCGAACAGATCGCCGCCGTCCACCGAATTGGATATCACGTTGCGCTGACAGAGCATGACGGCTTTGCTCTTTCCCGTAGAACCGGACGTGAATATTATGAGCGTGAGCGCCGTAACGTCGCACTCCGCGTCCATGCGTTCGGCTTCGTCCGAAGCGTGACCCGCGGGCACGTCGAAAGTCAGGGCGGCAACGTCGCGGTATGCTCCGTCCTTGAGCTTCCAGTCGCCCGAGGCGCTTATGCCGCCCGAAGCGTCCTCGTTCGTGACGTATAACTCAGGCTCGATGCCGACGCCCGTCTGCTCTATGTAGCTTTTCGCCGGAAAATGCGCGTCCGTCAGAACGCATACCGCGCCTATGAGCGACAGCGCCTGCCACAGAAACAGCGTGTCTATACTGCGCACGGCGCGCACGGCGACGATCGTGCCTTTACGCACGCCCGCCGCGCTCAGCCGATATGCGAGCGCCTCTATCGTAAGCGTCGCTTCTTTCCACGTATACGAACGGCTGTCGTCGAATACGAACACCCGATCGCCGTTCCGCGCGACGTTGGCGCGGAGATATTTATACCAGCTCTTATCGAGCATCGCTATCTTTTCGCTTTTTGTCCTCATGTTATCCTCTCCGTTGCGATATTTTACGTTTTATGATCGCGACCGCGCGGCGCCCGCCGCCGTCAGTAGTACACGACCCTGTCCTGATACTTTTCCCAGCCGCCGGCGCACCCGGCAAAGCTCACTCCTTTTTTCAGATAGATGCTGCAGTTGTCCGCGCCCTCGAGGAAGTCCTCTCCCGCGGTCATGCCGAGCACGGAGTCGTGCTCGAACACCAACGCGCTCAGCCGCACCGCGCCGTCGAACGAGTTGTCGTAAAGCCGGCTTATGTTCTGAGGCAGAGTTATCCGGCTTATCGTCGTATTGCCGGAGAAGACCTCCGGAGCGAACTCGCGGACGGGCACGCCGTCGTAATCGGACGGCAGCGTTATCTCCGTCATCGTCTTTCCCTCGGCGGTAAGCCCTGTCAGCCGCACGTATTCGCCGAGAGCGTCCGAAACTATCTCCCACTCGAATTTATCCGCATCCTTATTGTCTCCGGTCACCGGATCGTCCATCGGGATCTCCGGCATGTCGGGGATCTCTATGGAATTCGGCGTCGTGATGCCCAGCGCGAGCTTAAGATCCTCCGCGAGCATATCGGTAAACGCATACATCCCCGCGGAATTCATATGTACGTTGTTGTCGTAAAACCACCTGTAGTCCATCACATACTTGACGGGGTGTCCTATAAGATCGAAGGAGAGCTTACCGTCAAGATACGCGTAATACTCTTCGGCGTTGGCGGACGCTTCCTCCGTCATCATAAGCTCGTTGGCGGGAACGAAGCCGAAATACACTTCCGCTCCGCGTTCTTTCAGTTCCGCCGCATAGTCGTTCAGATAGTCCGTGAATCCCGCGCCTATAAGCGAGACCGAAAAATCGGTCGTCAACGTGGGATCGTAGCCGCCCGACATGACGTTATAAGGGCGGTCGAAGGTCATATATCCGACTTCCTCCCCGCTCTCGTCGTCAAACGCGCTCTGGCTGTAAGCGCCTGTCCCCGGAGCCTTTTCATCCGAACGTATATACTCGAATTTTTCGCCCACGTACCCCGCGAAGTTCCCCGCCATCGCTGCGGCGTCGTCCCCGGAAACGCACCCGAGCATGGAAAAATCTCCGTCCATGGCGCGCCACGCGTCCTCCGCGGAAAAATACAGCGACATGGACTGCTCTATCGGCTCGGGCATGACGACCACTATATCCCCTTCGGAGATATGCGGACGGCTGAGGTCAAGCATGAGCTTGGTGCCGAGAGCGCCGTACAGCCCGAAATTGACGACGGTATACCCGGGAAATTCGTTTTCCAGAAGATCGCTGCGCACGCCGAACGCGACCGCGCTGTTTCCGACGAGCACGATCTTCTTTCCCCCGGCGTTTTCGAGACGGTCATACATATACGCAAGTTCGCCGTAATACGTCTCGTCGAAACGCGGCATGGTCGCAAAGCCCGTGATCACGAGAGTCACGGGAACGACGAGCAGGAGCACGACGGATACGGCTATCGTTATTATCGTTCTTTTCACTGTTCCCTCACATGGACGCTATGAGCGCGTCGGCTATCATCCCCGTATACTCGGGCACACGCTCGTCGCACAGATGATAATCGGCGTCGAACATGTCCGGCGTTTCGTAAAGCGTTTCCGAAAGCGGCAGAAGCACTTTGCAGCGGATATTTTCGGTCACCGCTTCTTCATAAGCCTCCACCCATTCGCCGAGATCGTCGAAGAGGAGCGGTATGTCATACGGCCGATCGGTATACAATATACCGCCGCCGGACGGCAGATCGTCAGGATCCGTAAGGCGCAGCCGAAGCGTATCGGTATTTACGGGCGCGGGCACGAAATACACGTCCGCTCCTTTGACCCGCATCTCGTCAAAACGCGTGTTGAGGATGTCGTGCGCGTCCTCGTCGAGCACGAATTCCGGTATTATATCCGCTTCTCCGGCGTCGAGGCGATCACCGCGCGGAAGCTGGGGCAGAGCGAAGTTGCCGCGGTCGTCTATCCAGCCCGTGTCGCTGCGATAGATCGTGCCGAAAAGATTTATTTTCGTGGCATAGTCCTCATATCCCAGGCTGTTTGCCTCCATCGTCGCTCTCTCGGCGTTGAATTCCTCGAATCCCGTCAGCAGATCATCGACGTGGCGGAAATCTATCAGCCCCATAAGATCCCAGTTGGATTCCATACACGCATACAAACGTATACGGTTATAATCGAAATCCCCGAACGACGGCGTCATCGACAGCTCGTACATCATCTCGCACGCGGACGACGACTCGGGCGCATGGATGAATATGTCGTCCTCGCCTATATACGGCATCATCATATCGAACTGCGCGGCGCCGTTGAACCAACCGTTAACCGCCATGTTCAGACACACGTACTCCTCTCCCGTGCGCTTTCTTATCTCCTCCTCGAGCTGTACGGTATCCACGGACATATATGCGCCCGATCCGCCGTATACGAGAAGCTTCTTTTTATCTTTATTGAGTATCAGAAGGTCGTATTTATCCGCAAAATTCACTTCCGAATACAGATTCGATCCTCCGAAACGCGGAGGAACTATCGCGTTGACGTGCACGGTGGAAAATTCCGGACAGCGAAGGAAGCAACCGTCCGAGATATAATTGATATTATCGAACATATAAAGTTCACGCACATCGCAATCGACGAACGCCTCTTCCTCCACCGCAAGCACGGATTCGGGCAGCACCACGGAGTCTATATCTCCCGTGAACGCGTGCGCCCCTATCTTCTCCACCGGGCGGCCTTCTATCCCGCCCGGCACGACGACCTGTCTGTCGGAACCGATATAGCCGGTTATCGTTACGCTGTCCGAGTACACGCGGTACTCGAAATCGGAGACGGGGGAGGCTTTCGCCCACTGCGCGTAAAGATCGAGAGTCCCTCCGCGCACGGGAGTGACGCGGCTGCCCAGACCTATCCGTTCGCCGCTGCCGTCCGGCTCGGTGTTCCAGCCCGTCAGGATATAGCCCTTGCGGCTCATAATGTCCGTACCCGTTTCGGTGTTCGGACGCAGACGGTTTTTAAGCGTGAACGCCGTCGTATAAGGCACGGCGGGATCGGACATATCGGTATACTTGCCGCCGTTCGCGTAATATGCTATGCGCGCTTCGGTGACCTCGCACGTCAGAGACACGCGCTGCGACCAGCGCACGTCGTTTATGGTCACCGTCGTCGTGCCGTCGGCGCCGTTGTTTATGTCGACGCCGGCTACGGCTTCGCCCCGATACGTCGCCGCGGTAACGCACAGATCGCCCTTCATACGCAGCACGAAACCCGCCGAACCGCCGCTCTCGACGTCTACCGGATTCTCGCTCAGTATCTCGTACTCCTCCGAGCTTTCCGTTATCATGACCGTATACAGCGTCGTATCGGTCGGATCCCCGCCGGGATCGCCGCCCGGCGGAGGCGTTACGGCGTTGTCCGAACAGCCGGAAGCGCACAGTATTATAAGCACTGCGACGAGCGCCGCCGTAACGGCTCCTTTCAGGATTTTTCTCAAGGTCTTCCCCGTCATATTACCCCTCTCGATATATCTGTACCTCATTCGCCGCAGCGGATCCCGCGGGAGCCTGCGGCTGTTTTATCGGATCTTATTATACAAAGATCGTATGTGTTTTTCAATAGCTTTTCGATATGATGCATGTTAAAATCGACAAACGGTAAATTTACCCGCGTTCCGCTTTCAAAAAGCAGCAAAGCGACGCCGAACGAGCGACGCCGCCTTGCAAATGTGAGGGGTCTATTCCGTCGTCAGACTATCGTTGCCGTCATTTGACGCATCCGATGTCTTACGTTTTGCGGCTTTGAGCGCTCCGCGCACCGCAAACACTCCCCATACGATCAGCCCTACGGCTATCGCCACGTTTATCACTATGAGCAATATCTTCCACACGGCGAGTTCGTATCTGTAGTTGAGATTATTGATCGCATTGCTGTTCGCTACGGTATAAAGTATGTTCTTGACTGCCTTTCTCGCGACCACAACGTCCGACGTCACCTTACGGTCGGCGTTCCATGCAGATACCGTATCCGTCGCCAGATTGAGATCGCCGCCCGCATACACCATCTGTTTGACGTTCATGCACGCCGCACCGGTATTGTAATCGCATATGACGGTCCCGCGGAATCCCCATTCGTTTCTGAGTATCTCGGTCAGCAGTCTGTAATCGCCGCCCGTCCACCTCGTTCCGATGCGATTGAAGCTGGACATGATCGTCGTCGTGCCTCCTTCCTTGACCGCCATCTCGAACGGTTTCAGATACAGCTCGCGCATGGACTGTTCGGTAAGCCACGTGACGAGACCCGTTCTGTTGGTCTCCTGTTCGTTTACGGCAAAGTGCTTGACGTAGGTGTACACTCCCTTGCTGCGGCAGCCGCGGATCAGTGCAGCGGCTATCTTACCCGTCAGATAAGGATCCTCGCTGTAATACTCGAAGTTGCGGCCGCAGAACGGGCTGCGATGGAGATTGACGCCGGGAGAATACCAGCCCGAATACGTCCTGCCGTCCTCGCGAACGGCGCCCCAAAGAGCTTCCTCGCCCACGCTGCGACCCATCTCTTCCGCGAGATCCGTATTCCACGTTGACGATACCACGACCTGTGATGTATACGCCACGTTTCCCTTCCATGTTTCGTCTTTAGCGATGAAGTTGCACCAGCCGACGGGACCGTCGGACTCGAGAGTCGCGGGCTTGTTTATGCTTTCGATGGCTATCGTGGCAAAACCGCCCTCATTGATGAGCCTGTTCATCTCAGAAACGGTGAGCGCGTCGAGCAGCGCCTGCCATGTCGGATCGGTGTCGTCCTCGTCATAGTCAGCCACCCACATGCCGCTTTCGTCGTCATGACGCACGACGTCGACGAATTTGGAGGTAGCCGCAACGCCCTGGGTGGGTATATCGGTATAGCCGTCGGCTTCGGGATTGTTGTGAGACAGATCGGCAAGCGCGGCTATAAGCCCGGATGACGCGGCGCGTTCGTCCGCAGTCGTCGCGTCGGGAAGTACGAAGTCCGTCCTCGACATCAGGCTGTCGGCGACAGCCGTATCCGAATCGAAATCGGGATCGGCGCAATCCGTGTAACGGTTGACGACCGCCGCGCCGGTATCGGGATCTTCGGCATACGTGATGTCGGCAGGCACGCTGAACGGGATACGGATATTGTCCGCATTGTCGGGATGCGCGTTCGTGTTGACGTGCAGTTCGTAGTCGGAGCCCGCCTCCACTATCCAGCCTTTGAATCCCGACGAGTTCTTCCCGAGATGATCGTAAGAAGCTATGTCGTACGGATCGAAAGTCAGCGTAACGGTAGCCGAATTGGGTTTGTCCTCGCCGTTCGCCTCGTCGGCAGGATAGAGCATGGGAGTCTTTGCGAAATCGCAGAGCACGACGTGGGATTTCTCGAGTCCGCCTTCGTTGTAGTGCAGCTTGGCGTACATCTGCACGACGTCCTTGCCCTTATAGTCGCCGGTATTGGTGACCTCCACCTCCACCGAATAAGAGCCGTCCTTCGTAACGCTTGCTCCTCTTATCGAGGAATCGTCCGTCACTTTATGCTCGAAAGTGGTGTAGGAAAGCCCGTATCCGAAAGGATATACCACGTTTTCCTCATACCACGTATCGTTGCCCGCGCTGCTCTCTTCGAAAGCTCTCGTCTCGTAATAGCGGTAGCCCATGTAGATATCCTCTTCATAACGTACGAAAGAACTTTCGGACGGCGAAGAACCGTTCATATATCTCCCGCTGTAAGAGATATAATTACCGCTTTCGTCCACCGCTTCGGAGAAGTTGTTCCACGTGGGATCTTTGGTGAAATCGCGCGCCCACGTATCCACGGTCCTGCCGGAAGGAGTGACGTCGCCGAGAAGGATATCGCCCAGCGCCATGATACCCGTCGATCCGGGACCGCCTATCCACAGCATCGAATCGATCTTCTCGTTATCCTCTAACTCACCCGCTTCTATCGTATTGAGGGTGTTGAGCACGACTATGACGTTGTCGAAATTATCCGTTACGTGAGTTATCAGCTCCCTTTCATATTTGTCCAGCGCAAGATAGTGTTTCTGATCGCGATCTTCCGATCTCTTTTTCGGAAGATCGTAACTCTCTCCCGCTATACGCGACAGCACTATTATCGCCGCATCCGAATATTCCGCGTAGCTCGCGGGGATATCGTTCTCCGTATAGCTGCTTATCGGGGTCTCTCCGGTGGACATCGGCTCGCGCGCCTCGCTGCCCGTACTGAGTGCGGGGCTGCCGTCGCGGAGCGGACCGGACTTGGAGTTGTCCTCATAGAAGCTCCTGAGCGTTCCGTTATACGAGATCCCCGCTTCATCCAGACTGTCGAATATCGTCTTTTTATCGAAAGTGGTATCGCCGCCGCCCGATCCCGAACCGCCGTAAACGAGATTCACGGAATTCTTACCGAAAACGGAAACCTTGGGAGACTCCGTCATAAGCGGAAGCGTTCCGTTATTTTTGAGAAGGATAGTACCCTCTTCCGATATTCTGCGCGTGAGCGCGAACGCCTGATCGGTGGCTTCGTCCTTGCTCGCAGTCACGGGAGTGTAATACTCGATCGCCTCTTCGTCCTCCACTTCGATGGCACGGTCGCCGCCGAGGGCAAGGCTTATCACGCCGCCGTAAATGCTCGCCATTATGTTCGCCACAATGAGCAGAGCGATGAGTGCGACGGTCACTATGAACCATATCCTCGAATGCGCGTGCCCGAATATCGCTTTTACAACATTCATTATTCCATCATCCTCTTCGTTTATTCGTCTTGTTTATGTTTGTCGCAATGACAAATATAGCCGTCCTCTTCGGTATATCCTTCCTGGCCCCATATGTTGCATACTCTCGGCACCCAGGAAAGCTGCGCTTCGCCTTCGGCATGTTCGATGACGAGGGTATCCACGACGGGAGCGAACGCCGCCATGGCGCCCATTGTGCCCGCAAGCTCGGGATAGCCGGCGTCGGTGAAGTCGGCGACCACCTGGAGGAATATGTAATTCTTTCCGGCGGAAAGGGAGAGATTCTCGGTCACAAGATAATTATCGAAATCCGCGAGCGTTTCGCCTGCCTTTACCTGTATGTTTATATTGTCGTAATCAATATACGAACGTTCTCCGTCGAACGACGTCGCCGTTGAAACCGCAAACAGCTCGGGAGTAAGATCGAGTTCCATGAAGTAGGATTCTATACTGAGACCGAGCTTAAGAGTAAGTCCGCTCACCGCCTCTTCGGAATACACTTCAAAGAAGAGGTAACATCCCTTGGCGTTCAGATTACCCACATACAGCCCGCCGTTGCTGGCGTTGTATTTGCCGCCGTTGTAATAAATATTTGCGGTACCGACGGGATTCCACGACCAACCCGTACCCTGAAGATAAGACAGATCGGTATACTCCGCCTCGTATGTGTTTACTACATTCCAGAGCGCGTAAAGGACGGTATCTCCTTCCACATCGACAGACTCGCCCGCGGCGTACTCATTTCCGTTATCGTCGCGCCACCCGGTAAGGGAATACGACATATTATCCGAAGACGCACGCTGCAGTACAGGCAGAGATATTTTGCCGCCCACGTTTGCGGGCTGTTCGCTGTACACGCCTTCGTTCGGCGCTCCGTCATAGTTCCACATCAGTCTGACGGTAGCGGTATCCTCGCTCAGCTCTTCCCATCCGGCATAGAGCACGGTGTCTTCGGAAAGCGCGGTGAACGCGTACCTGGTATCGTCGGACTGTTCGGACGCGTCGCTTACGGTATACCAGTCGGTAAACACGTAGTCGGTTCTCGTCGGATTGGAAGGACGAACGGGAATGCCGCCTATCGCTACGCTTTGCACCTCGCCGTAAGTTCCGCCTCCCTCGTAATTGAGATCGAAAGTAACGGATACGGAAGAGAGCTTCCAACCGGCATACACGGTCATATCGGCAGTCACCGAACGTTCGAGGTCGGCAGGCTCGCTGCATTCCTTGTCCGCAAACCAACCGAGGAATTCGTAATTCTCGCGCACGGGAGTGGCGGGCAGCGTAACGAACGTGTTGTCCTCCACTTCGACGACGGTAGCCGCAGGCGCGCCCTCGTAATTGAGATCGAATGTCACCGTATGCGTGTTTCCCGTTGCGCAGGCACTAAAAACGCCGGCAAGGAGAAACGTGCAAAGTATTACGGATATGATAATTGATAATTTTTTCACTGTTTTTTCCTTCTTAAAAAATTTTTCCGCACCATTCCGAAACTGCCGCCCGTTCCCTTCGCGGAGCGCGCCGCCGGCGCGCTCCGCTCGGGATCCGGACAGTTATGACCGTCTTAATTTATCAGATTCAGTCGTTTTTCTTATTGCGTCTGCCGAGAGCTATGGCAAATGCCGCGCCGGCAACGGTAACAAGAGATATCACTACGGCGCTTACGGCAGAAACGGAGCTTCCGCAGCCGCCGTCGGCAGCCTCTCCGGGATCGCCCTTATCGCCCTTATCGC
>USNB01000020.1 GCA_900555875.1 uncultured Eubacteriales bacterium | reverse complement strand
ATTCAGCTCTCGTCCGATCATATAGGCAGACAGCTCTTCCGGATTGGTGTCTGCAGTCACAAGATCTGCCACCTGTCTGCCATCCCGAAGAATGGTAACCTTGTCACTGATTGCCATAATCTCGCTCATACGATGGGTGATGATAATGATTCCATAGCCCTCTTTTTTCAGATTGCGGAGAACTTCAAAGAACTGCGTGGTTTCCTGAGGGGTGAGCACGCCAGTAGGCTCATCCAGAATCAGAAGTTCTACATTTCTGTATAATGCTTTCAGGATTTCCACGCGCTGCTGTTCTCCCACTGACAGATCACTGATCACAGCATCCGGGTTCACGTAGAGTCCGTATTTTTCTGCCAGATATCCGATATCGGATATCGGCTGAACGGCTCCGGTGACGTTGCTGACGTGACTTGCTATGATCATATACGTATTCGGTCTGATCGCCGCGGCTATCTGCTCCGCCGATACCGATCCGCCTATGAGAGGCGAGAGAACGGTGTGATCCGCGATCCCCAGCTCTTTCAGCCTGATGAGCGGACGGAGCACGCTGTTGTGTTCGAGCGCTGTCGTTATAATATGCCCGCCGCGGCGCGAACATCCGAATATGGCTGTATCGAGAGCATCGGTGCAATTGAGTGTAAACACTACTTTGTCAGGCGTAGTACCGAACATCTTTGCGGTAAGTTCGCGCGTTTCTTCCACGAGCATGCCCGCTTTTACGGCAAGAGAATGAGAAGAACGCGTCGGGTTGGCAGAAAGATACTTGAGCGCCGTCCCTACGGCGTTTATCACGCAGGTGGGCTTGAAGTATGTGGTAGCGGCATTATCGAGATAGATCATTTACAGTCCTCCGCGCGGCTGCATATAATGATAACAGCCGCCGTACTAATTTATGGGCGTGCGCCGCGAAAGAGAACACAACGAAAGACTGAAGAGGAATTTGAAAATGGATATCATTCTCGTATTCGGAGCGAGGTCGCAGACTCTCAGGTGCGCGAATATGCTTCGCGCGTCGTCGTACATGGCGTCGGTAACGGAAGCGCCGCTGCGGATAGGCGGCAGTTGCGCGCTTGCGGTGTCTACGGACAGGCGAGGGCTGATGTTTTTCACGCGTTCGGCGGGCATGTTTTCGTCGTTCATGGGCGCGTACGAAGTGCGCGGCGGAAAGTACGCCCGAATATTTTGAATAACGCTTTACAAAAATCCGCCCGTATGGTATAATCATTTCAATACTTACGAAGGCGGAGACCGGATATGTCCGAACGGGCAGACAAAATACTCGGTGCGCTTGAAAAGGCGCATCCCGATGCGCATTGCGAACTCGAATACAACACGGATTTCGAGCTGCTTGTCGCGGTCATACTGTCCGCACAATGCACGGACAAGCGGGTAAATATCGTTACGAAAAAACTTTTTGCCGAATGCAACACCCCTGAGGGTTTTGCCGCTATGCCCGCGGAGCATCTCGAAGAGCTTATCCGCTCGTGCGGATTTTTCCGTTCGAAAGCGCGCAGCATAATCTCGGCGTCTGTCGATATCGTGGAGCGTTTCGGAGGCGAAGTGCCTCGCACGATGGAGGAATTGCTTTCCCTCCGCGGTGTGGGGAGGAAGACCGCCAACGTCATGCTGTCGGTCGCTTTCGGCGAGTCTGCCATTGCCGTGGACACTCATGTGTTCAGGCTGGCGCATCGGCTGGGGCTGTCGGACAAGCCTGCTCCCGAAGGAGTGGAGCATGACCTGGTCGATGAAATAAGCCCGGAAATGCGGGCTAAAGCACATCATTTGCTTATTTTTCATGGAAGGTATGTCTGTCATAGCAGGAATCCGGAGTGCGAAAAGTGCAATGTGGCGGAATATTGCGAATATATAAAGGGATAAAAACGGACTTATGTTTGTCGATACTGCTAAAATTTTCATAAAGGCCGGGAACGGCGGAAACGGGTGTACGTCTTTTTACACCGAAAAATACGTCAATAACGGAGGTCCGGACGGCGGAAACGGCGGTGAAGGCGGCAGGGTTATTTTTCGCGCGGTCTCCGGTAAAAACACTCTTTCCGATTATAAGTTTGCAAAGCATTTCCGTGCCGAAAACGGAGAAAACGGTAAGCCGAGATATTCGGCGGGAAAAAAGGGCAAAGATCTTTATATAGACGTTCCCGTGGGTACTGTGGTAAGAGACGAAGAGACGGGCAGTATCATTGCGGATATGTTTTCGGACGGCGAGACCGTCGTCGTCGCGGAAGGCGGAAAGGGCGGCAAGGGCAATGCGTTTTTCCGCAGCTCGCGCCGTCAGGCTCCGCATTTCTCTCAGGCGGGAGAAAAAACGGAGGAGCATTCCGTTCTTCTCGAGCTTAAGACGATAGCGGACGTCGGGCTGATCGGCTATCCTAACGTGGGCAAGTCGACCATTCTTTCCGTAATAAGTTCCGCGCGTCCCAAGATAGCCAATTATCATTTCACAACGCTTTCGCCCAATCTCGGTATGGTGAGCGTGTATGACGATACTTTTTCCGTGGCTGACATACCCGGACTGATAGACGGCGCAGCCGAGGGCGCGGGACTCGGGCATGACTTTCTCCGTCATATAGAGAGAACGCGTCTGCTCGTGCACGTGATAGACGGCAGCGGCAGCGAAGGCCGCGATCCTGCGGAGGATTACACCGCGATATGCCGCGAGCTTGCGGATTACGACGGATCGCTCATGAAAAAGCCGCAGATCATCGTCATCAACAAAGCGGATATAATGACGGATATGTCCGTCGTTCGGAAGATAGAAGATCTGTCCGGCAAGCGTCCGGTACTGATGAGCGCGGCAGTGCACAGCGGCGTGGAAGAGCTTATAAAAACGATCTATGCCGAACTTTCGAAACTGCCGCCGCCGGAACCTCTCGAATACGAGCCTTTCGTATATGCGCGCCCCGACAAGACGGGATTCGATATCGTCAGGACGGACGACGGAGAATATGAAGTTTTCGGCGGGCTTGTGGACGAGCTTGCCCGGAACGTCGTTCTCGACAGTTACGACAGTATGCAGTATTTCCAGCGCAGGATACGCGAGACGGGGATAGACAAAGCGCTCAAACGCGCCGGAGTCAGGACGGGGGATACGGTCCGTATGCTGGATGTGGAGTTTGAATACGTTGAATGACTCTTATGTGATATACGGCGGTACTTTCGATCCGCCGACGGCAGCTCATGCGCGGCTGGTGCGCGATCTTTCCGGGCGGTTTGCCCGCGTGATCGTCGTGCCGTGTAAAGTGTCGCCGTTCAAGACGATCACGGGCGCGCGTGCGGCCGAACGGCTGGAAATGCTCGGGATGATCGCAGACGGCGTTCCGCATACGGATATATGTACTTTTGAGCTCGAACGGGAAGGTACGGATTATACTTATCTCACGCTCGAGCATTTCCGCAGGGAATATCCGGATAAAAAGCTGTATCTCTGTATGGGCAGCGAAATGGTCATCGAGCTGGAGCGATGGCGGAATACCGACGTTATCGCACGCTGCGCGACGCTTTATATCGTTCCTCGCCCGCATTTTCCGCTTACGGATGATATGACCGCAAAGATAAAAGCGCTCGGCATGCCGTATGAGATCGCCGATTTCAACGGCGAATACGGTTCGTCGTCCGAAGTGCGAATATCCGTCGCGATGGGAAAACCGGACATGTTCCTTACCGAGCGCGTCGCCGAATATGCGGCGGCGCACGGTCTGTACCGCGATTATTGTTACGTGAACGGATTGTATGAGCGTTTCGGCATGAAGAAGTCGAGGATAGAGCATTCGTTTTCTACGGCGCTCTGCGGCGTATGTCTTGCCAAACGCGCGTGCGTGGATACGCATAAAGCAACGACCGCGCTGCTCCTTCACGATATAGGTAAATACGTGACCAAAGAGGAAGCGGAGAAAATGGGCGTGAGGTTTGACGGCAGGATAGACGGAATGCCGCTTCCCATCCGCCATGCGGAGATAGGCGCGGAGATCCTCCGTCAGATCGTCGGGATAAAAGACGAAGATATCATAGAGGCCGTGCGGTGGCATACTACGGGTAAACCGAATATGACGCCTCTCGAAAAGATAGTATATCTTGCCGATTACATCGAGCCGCTGCGCTCCTTTCCGACGGTGGATAAGCTGCGCGAAGCGACGGAACGCAGCATTGACGAGGGATTGCGCGCTGCGCTCGCGAATTCGGTCGAGCACGTCGGGGCAGACGAACTGTATCCCGCGACTGTCGAAGCATACGAGTTTTACAAGGAGACGAAATGAAGAACATGACCAAAGAGCAGGCTCACGAGCTTGCGCTGAAGATAGCGTCCGTGCTGGATGAAAAGAAAGGGCGGGATATAGTCATAATCGACATATCCGACAAGACCGTGCTTGCCGATTACTTCGTCATAGCAAGCGGCAGATCGACTACCGCGGTAAGGTCTTTGTGCGATAACGTGGAGGAGAAGCTGTCCGAAGAGGGCGTCGAACCCGCCCGTCGCGACGGCATGAATGAGACCAAGTGGATAGTAATGGACTACGGCAGCGTAATACTGCACGTTTTCCATGAGGAAACGAGGGAGTATTATCATCTCGAGCGCCTTTGGGTGGACGGGGCGAACTGCGAACGTTACGGAGAGTGAGTTTATGGAATGGGAAGCGGGTTTTCTTCAGACTCTGCAGGGCACGCGTAACGGCTTTTTCGATCTCTTCTGGACGGCTGCGTCGCAGCTTGGCGCAGAGATATTCGTAATAGCAGTCATCATGCTCGTGTATTGGTGTATAGACAAGCGCAAGGGATTCAAGATGATGAACGTCTATTTCGTGAGCGCGGCGATCGTTGCCGGAGTAAAGGCGTTGGTCGCGCGTCCGCGCCCGTTCAACGCCTATCCGGACAGGGTGGTGTCGGTAGGCGATCCGAGCACCGATTATTGTTTCCCGAGCGGACACACGAACAGCGTGACTACGCTTGCGGCGCTTTCGGTGAGGGAATTTCCCAAGGCTCGCAAGGTGACGATACCGGTCGGCATAGTCGCGGTGCTGCTTGTCATGTTCTCTCGCATGTATCTCGGACAGCACTATCCCACGGACGTTCTTGCGGGAGCCGCGTGCGGCGTGCTCATCGTCATACTGTTCGGATGGCTGTACGATTTTCTGAAAAATCGCGAGGAGTTTCTTGCGTTCGTGCTCGCGCCTGCGGCGATAGTCGCGTCCGTGTTCATCGGTATATACGCAGATCCCGATTTCGTCGATACCGCGCTCACGCTCACAGGAGTCATGACGAGCGTGTATATATGCTATTTCATTGAAAAGCGTATCGTCAGATGGAACGAACGGGCGACCGTTCTGCAGAATATCCTGAAATATGTCATCGGCGGCGCAGGCGCCATGCTGCTCTATCTGCCGTTCGAGCTTTCCGCGCTGTCAGACGTAACTCTGTGGGTGACGGCATATCTGCGTTTCCTTCTTATCGGGATATGGCTCATTCTCGGCGCGCCGATGGTATTTAAAGCGCTTAAACTTTACAAACCGGAAGAAAATACGGAAAAATCGTTGCAGACGTCGTGAAATCGGTTGACAAACGACGTTCGGCGTAATATCATAAAAAAGTAAATTACAGCTTTAGGGGCGGGGTGAGATTCCCCACCGGCGGTGATAGTCCGCGAAGCCGAGAGGCCCGACGGGGTGAAATTCCCCGACCGACGGTATAGTCCGGATGTTATAAAGCGTTTTTATTCTGCAATATCGTTGCGATATGACCGCCCCTCTGGTACCCCGAGGAGGCGGTTTTAATTTATGATCGAAAAGACGAAAAAGTGCGGCTCGGCAGCGGCCGCGGATGCTAATGGCGAAGGGCAGAGCGCGGCGTCGGCACGCCGCAGACCGAGGATAAAGCAGTACTTTACCGCGCAGCGCATAGCCACGCTCGCGATGCTCGCCGCGATAGGATATGCGCTGACGTGGCTGGAATTCACGATATTCCCGCCGGCGTCGTTCCTGCGATTTGATTTCTCCAATGTAGCGACGATGCTGGGCGCGTATATGCTCGGCCCCGTGGGCGCGATAGTGATCGAGGGCGTCAAACAGGCGCTTTGTCTGATAACGTCCACTTCGGGCGGCGTCGGACAGCTCGCCAATTTCATAGTGTCGGTGTCCTTTATTATCGTACCGTCGGTACTGTATAAGTTCAAAAAGGGACTGCCGTGGGTCGCGATAGGTATGGGCATAGGCTGTCTGCTCCAGATAGGAGTGTCTCTTGTGTGCAACAGATACATAAATTTCCCTCTTTACATGGGAGATTCGGCGGCAGATATGTTTGCGTCGCTGTTCTGGTATATAATAGCGTTCAATGCCATAAAGGGCGTCGCTGTGAGCGCTCTTACGCTCCTTCTCTACAAGCGGCTTTCAAAGGCGATGAAGTGGCTGTTCGGCGCTCACGTTAAGAAGAAGAGGGCGGTCGCATCCGTTGCCGGGACGGACGATGCCGGCAATGTGGGTAAATCGGTTGCAAATCCCGTCGAAGAAGTGTATAATAACGGTATGCAGAAGACGATCACCCGAAGCGAAGATGAAACGAGAGCCGTGGCGCGCACGCTTGCCGGAAATTTCAAAGGAGGAGAAGTCGTTCTCCTCACGGGAGAGCTCGGCGCAGGAAAGACCGTGTTTGCAAAAGGCGTTGCCGAAGCGCTCGGGATATCCGACGATATCAAGAGTCCGACGTTCACGCTCAGCTGCGAATATGAGGGCGGCAGACTGCGCCTCGTTCATATCGATGCATACAGACTTTCTTCCGGGGAAGAAGCGGAAGCGTGCGGCATAGGCGAGCTGTTCGGAAACAGTTCCACTGTCTGCCTTGTCGAGTGGCCGTCTAAAATAGAGAGTATACTGCCCGCAAACTGCATCGAAGTGACGATACTTCGTACGGGCGACAGCGAAAGGGAAATAAGCATAAAATGCTGACGAGCAAGCAAAGAGCTAAATTAAGAGGACTTGCGGCGGTACAGCCCGCCGTATACCAGATAGGAAAAGGCGCAGTCTCGGACAATATGCTCGAGGGGCTGGATGCGGCGCTTACCGCACGCGAGCTTATCAAGATAACCGTTCTGAAGAACTGCGATTACGAAGCGGACGATCTTATGCGTCTGCTTGAGATCAGGCTGCGCGCCGAGGCGGTGTGCAGGATAGGGAATAAAATAGTGCTGTACAGATACAGCCGCAAAGAGGGAGCAAAGCATATCGAATTATGAATTATCTCGCGGTGGACACAGCATCCGAATCTCTGAAAGTACTCGTTTGCCTGGACGGCAATTACGGGTATTTTCAATGTGACGATTTTACGGCGGCGTCGGTCAGGCTCATGCCCGAAGTGGACAGACTTCTCGGCAGTATGAATGCGAAATTGTCCGACATGGATTTCTTCGCCTGCGTGACCGGTCCGGGATCGTTTACGGGCATAAGGATAGGGATGGCGACGGTAAAGGCGTTCGCCTATGTTTACGGAAAACCTGCGGTGGGAGTGACGGCGCTTGAACTCCTCGCATATAACCGTAAGGGAGAGGATCCCGTCGTGGCTGTGTGCGATGCGTCCAACGGCGTGCGCTATGTGGCAGTGTACGACGGCAAGATGCGCGAGCTGCTCTCTCCGAGGGCGCTCACTGCCGGCGAACTGAAGGAGTTTCTCGCGGAAATAGACGAACCGTATGCGCTCGTATCGGACAGCCGCGTTGCGGAGGAAACGGGAGCGTACTGCCCGAAAGACTTCGAAAAGGCATTCGCCGCCGCCGTTGAGGCGCATGCGGAAGATGCGGTCGGCGGTAACGAACTTCAGCCGCTTTATATCCGCAAACCGCAGGCAGAACGCGATCTGGAGCGAAAAAATGGTCAGGCGGGCGACCGATAAAGACGAAAGAGCGGTGGCGCGTATCATGCGCGGAAATGTCTCGCCCATATGGACGGACGAACAGATCCGCGCGGCGTTTTCTTCGGAAAGTACCGATATTTACGTTTACGACGACGGCGAAGTACGCGGCTATATAATAGCCGAGAATGTTCTGGACGAATGCTGTATAGCTTCCGTAGCCGTGGAGGCGGACAGCAGGAGAAAGGGCGCGGGCAGAGCGCTCATGGCAGCGGCACTGTCCGGGAATGCCGTTAGTACGTATCTCGAGGTGAATGAGCATAACGGTCCGGCGATAGCGCTGTATAAATCTTGCGGATTTGAAGTCGCCGGAGTGCGAAAGGGTTATTACGGCGATGCGTCCGCATATGTTATGATCCGGAGGTCGGTATCGAAGAATATATAAACGGCATAAAAGCGGAAACGGATATGCGTACCGGCAGCGGAGTGCCGCTTGTCTTTCTCCACGGATGGGGAGGCAGCGTGGACTCGTTCGGCGGTGCGATGGCATATTTTTCCGCAAGGGGGCGCACGTGTCTTTCGTTTTCGTTTCCGCCGTTCGGAAGTTCGGATATGCCTCCTCCCGAATGGGGACTTGCGGATTATTCCGCTTTTACTCTCGCCCTGCTTGACAAATATGCCCTCGGTAATGTAATATTTATAGGGCACAGTTTCGGAGGTCGGGTGGCGATCGATATCGCTTCCGGAACGCATAAAGAGCGCGCGTATGCGATAGCGCTCGTTTCCGCCGCAGGGATCCGTCCTCGGCGCGGACTGCGCGGCTTGGTGCGCGCTATGCGTTTTAAGCGCGACAAGCGCCTGGGAAGAAACGTAGAAAAATATTATTCGCCCGACTGGCGGGCGCTGCCGGAGCGGATGCGCGGAGTTTTTTCCCGCATAGTATCTCTCGACCTGACCGAAAGGCTGAAGGATATTACATGCCCGACCGCGCTTATCTGGGGGAAAGATGATAGAGAGACGCCGCCTTATATGTGCGGCGTGATGAAACGGCGCATACGCGGCGCCGAGATCATCCGTCTGAAAGGAGGACATTTCGCTTACGCCGAAGATCACATGGTATTTGTGACTTCTCTTGCGGAGCTTATCGAAAAATGGACACTGCGCTTGACGTGATATTCATATTCGTATCGACGGCGTTGCTTACCGTTGCAAGCATAAAGATGCTGCATATGTATCAGCTCTCGTCGTATCGTTTCAAGGGCGTTCTTAATTGGCTCCGGGCGTCCCATTACGATTATGTGCTGCGATATTTTACGTATTCGCTGCTTACGGCATGTTTCATGCTGCTTTTCAGATTTTGCTTTCCGTGGGATTGGGAAAACGGTTTTCATTATTTTTCGTTCCTCGCATACGTTATTTTCGGCATAGCGTTTATCGCGGTGGCATTTGCAAAAAAGCCTAAAGTCCCGTTGGCGGTCACGCCGCGTATGCGCAGGCTCATCCTCGTGCAGGCTGTCGTGGCGCTGGGTTTCAGCGTGGGAGGATGGGCGCTTTGCGAATATACTCCGTTATATGAATGCGGATATGCGATACTTCCGCTGCTCGTTCCCGTAATGAGTTCGGTCTCGTTTGCCGTTACGTATCCGTTCGAACGCATTTCCGCACGTTCGTTTATGCGTGATGCCGCGGATGAGATGGATAAACTCAAAGCAGGCGGACTTAAAGTCGTAGGCATCACTGGCAGTTATGGCAAGACGACGGCAAAGAACATCCTCGCCGTCATGCTTTCCGGCGTGTGCCGTGTGTGCGCCACTCCCAAAAGTTACAATACTCCGCTCGGTATCTGCCGCACCGTAAACGATGTGCTCGCTCCCGACGACGGAATACTGATCGCCGAGATGGGGGCGCGCAGGCGGGGAGATATCGCCGAGATATGCCGTGTCGCAAAGCCGGATTATGCGATCATCACAGGCGTTGGCTGTCAGCATTTCGAAACGTTCGGTTCGCTTGAAACTATAGCCGACACCAAGTACGAGCTTGTCGAAGCCGTAGGCGAAAACGGACTTGCTGTCTTTAACTGCGCGGATAAGGGCGCATGTGCGCTTGCGGAACGGCGAAACGGCAGGATGTTGAAAACGGGCGGGACCTCTGACTGCGATATCGTCTTTTCGGACGTTGCGCTGTCGCCCTCGGGCACCGATTTCACCGTCAGGCGCGCGGGCGAATGCGTCTGCGTGCATACGCCCCTTTTCGGAAGGCACATACCTGCGTTGATATGCGCGTGTATGGCTGTTGCGACCGATATGGGGGTATCTCTCGAGACATGCGCGAAAGCATGTGAGAAGCTCGTTCCCGTGGAGCACAGGCTGGAGGTAATCCGTTTGAACGACCGCGTGGTGATAGATGATTCTTATAATTCCAATCCCGACGGGGCTGCGAATGCGCTCGAGGTGCTCGGATGTTTTGACGGAATGAAGGTCATCGTTACGCCCGGAATGGTGGAGCTTGGCGGACTTGAAAACGATGCGAACAGAAAGCTCGGGGCTCTCATAGCCGGAACTTGCGATCTTGCCGTGCTCATAGGCAGCAGAGCAAAAACCATAAAAGCGGGCGCGATCGAAGCGGGTATGCCTGAGACTAATATAGAGACGGCAATGTCGCTCGATGCCGCCAAAAAAATACTTGCATCTCTTCCGTGCGGATGCGCGATATTGTTCGAAAACGATCTGCCGGATAATTATGTATAAAGCTCACGGAAAGACCGTCGTAGTCAGCGGCGGAGCAAAGGGGATAGGCGCGGCTGTGTCGCGCCTGTTTTCCAAGCGCGGCTGGAACGTTGCGATAGGTTATCGTTCGGGCAAGGCCGCAGCCGAAAAGCTGGCTGAAGAGCTTTCTGCGTCCGGAGCCTGCGCTGCCGCAATATTCGCCGATCTGTCCGACATGAACGGCGCAGAGACCCTCCGTGCGGGTGTAAAGGCCGTATTCGGCGAAGCCGACGTGCTTGTCAATAATGCGGGTTCGTGCGAATACGGTACGCTTGCGGGTCTCTCGGAGGAAGATATTCGCAGGACCGTATCCGACGATCTGCTGTCCGCGATCTTCGCTACCAAAGCGTTTTACGACGATTTCGCTTTTTCGCGTAAGGGGAGCATAGTCAATATATCTTCCGTGTGGGGGATATGCGGCGCAAGTATGGAGTCCGTATATTCGGCGTCGAAAGCCGGCATTATAGCGTTTACCAAAGCAATGGCAAAGGAGCTTGCGCCGAGCGGAGTGCGGGTCAATGCCGTGGCTCCCGGCGCGGTGATGACGGACATGCTGTCCCGCTTTTCTCCGTCAGAGCTTGAAGCGATACGCGATGATATCCCGGCAGGCAGGATCGCGCTGCCGTCCGATATCGCGGGTACGGTGTATTTTCTTGCGAGCGACCGCGCCGCATATATCACCGGACAGACGTTCAACGTCAGCGGAGGTTATGTGATATGACGGGATCGGGGTCGGAAACGGTGATGAGACACACACTTGACAAATCCCGTAAGATATCGTATAATAACAAAAAAGAAATTGCGCCGTCGCGTAAAGCAGGAGGCATTATGACAAAAATACATGACCCTACGGACGTAAGAAATCTGCATAGCAGGCTCAACAAGCTGATAGGGCAGATGCATGCGATAGATCGCATGATCGATGAGGGGATAAGCAGCGAGGATCTCATCATACAGGTCAACTCGATCAAGTCTGCGATGCACAGTTTCGGCAGAGCCGTGCTTGAAAAGGAATTGGCGGAGGCGCTGCAAAGCTGCGCTGCCGGCGCGGATCCCGACGCCGCATTCGAGAAGTACCGTTCCGTCCTCGGCCGTTTCGCAGACTTGTCAAAATAACTTAACATCATAATTTTCCTTAGCGCCCGCTCAGCGGGCGCTTTTTTGTACGCGAAGATACGCCACAGCGGGGAGC
>USNB01000019.1 GCA_900555875.1 uncultured Eubacteriales bacterium | reverse complement strand
GCTGGGACGCATGCTGTTCTCCAAGGAGGAGGCGCTCAAGAAAGCAAAAGTGCTTTCGGGCGGCGAGAAAGTGCGCTGCATGCTCGCTAAGATGATGCTGGCGCAGGGCAATTTCCTCATCTTCGACGAGCCTACGAACCATCTCGATCTCGAATCGATAACCTCTCTCAACAAGGGACTGATAAATTTCCGCGGTCCGCTGCTCCTCGTTTCGCATGACCACGAGCTGGTACAGACTACGTGTACGCGCATCATCGAGATCAGAGGCGGCGAAAAGGTATACGACAAGGACATCACTTACGACGAGTATATCGCGGAGCAGAACTGACCGCGAAAAGGGGGATACCATGACGGACAGACGCAGACTCATAGCCGCCGCTCTCGGCGAGGAAAAGGCGGATCTGGTCATAAAGCGTACAAAAGCGCTCGACGTGTTCTCGGGCGAATGGATGACGGGCGACGTCGCCGTATGCGGCGACACGATCGTCGGAGTGGGCGCATATTCGGGCGCCGAGGAGATCGACGGAGAAGGGAAATACGTCGTCCCGACGTACTGCGACGCGCATCTGCATTTTGAGTCCGCCGCCGTTCGCCCGAGCGGATATCTCAGCATAACGATCCCCCGCGGGGTGACTTCATATAATGCCGATCCGCATGAGATAGCCAACGTGTGCGGAGAAGCCGGCATCGCTTTCATGACGCGCGACGTACGGGGACTGCCCGCCGACGTGCGTTTTATGATGCCGTCCTGCGTTCCCGCTACCGGGGAGGACAGCTCCGGCGCGGTGCTCGACGCGGAAGCGGTGCGGCGCTGCAAGCGCGAACTCGGGTTGTTCGGCCTTGGCGAGATGATGAACGTTCCCGGCGTGCTCGCACGCGACGCCGGAGTCATGGATAAGCTGGACGCGTTCGACGTCGTTGATGGGCACGCTCCCGGGCTTACGGGCAATGCTCTCGGCGCATATGCGGCAGCCGGCGTTATGACGGATCACGAATGCACGACTCCCGAAGAGGCGGAGGAGCGCGTAAAGCGCGGTATGTACGTCATCATACGCGAAGGCAGTCAGGCGCGCGATTTAAGGCGTCTTATCAAAGCGGTGAACGGCAGGAATTTCCGCCGTTTCATGTTCTGCACGGACGACCGCAACCTCGAGGACGTCTGCGCGGACGGGACGATAGATAATTGCGTCCGCCTTGCCGTAAGCGAGGGCATGGATGTAAAGACTGCGCTCACGATAGCGTCGCACAACGCGTGCGCGGCTTACGGACTGAAAAACAAAGGCGCCATAGCCCCGGGCTATGCTGCCGATCTCATCATAACGCGCGATCCCGTGGGAGAGCTGCCCGAAGCGGTGTTTTACGGCGGCAGGCGTGTGGCGGAAAACGGCAGAGCGCTGTTTTCGGCGTGCGGAGCCGACGCTTCCGGGATGCGCGGCACGGTCAGACTCGCGCCGCTTTCCGACGAAGACTTTACTTTCGCGTTTAAGCGCGGCATGCCCGTGATCGAGGTATTCCCGGGCACGCTGTATACCAAGCTGTCGCATGCCGACGATAAAGAAGCGCCGGATCTTATGTGCTGCATAGAGCGGCACCGCGCGAGCGGGGAGATCGGACACGCTTACGTTAAAGGTTTCGGCATAAAAGGAGGAGCGCTCGCGCAGACGGTGGGCCACGATTCGCATAACGTCACCGTTATAGGCGACAACGCACGCGATATGCGCATAGCCGTCGAGGCGTTGGGCGCGGACGGCGGCTTCGCCGCGGCGTCGGGAGGCAGAGTGACGGGCAAAGTATCGCTGGAGATAGCGGGGCTGATGAGCGGCAGGAGCGTTACCGAGGCGCTCGAAGAGCGCAAACACTTGCGCGAAGCGCTCGGAGCGTTACCGCATGCCGAAGGCATAGAGCCTTTTATGCTGCTGTCATTCCTTTCTCTCACCGTTATCCCCGACGTCAAACTCAATACCAGGGGACTGTTCGACGTAAACGGACAGAAATACATCTACAAGGGGTGAGCCGTGAGAGCGTATATATACGACGGCAGAGGCGGCGCGGCATTCGGGGACAAGCCGGATCCCGTCATATCGTCGCCGAGGGACGCGATAGTGCGCGTGACGATGTCGAGCATATGCGCGAGCGATCTGCATATCATCCGCGGGGCGGTCCCGCGGGCAAAGGCGGGGATAACGCTCGGGCATGAGTTCGTGGGCGTGGTCGAGCAGACGGGAAGCGGGGTGACTCACGTGCGTCCGGGCGACCGCGTGGCGGTCAATGTCGAGACTTACTGCGGCGAATGCTTCTTTTGCCGCCGCGGCTATGTGAACAACTGCGTATCTCCCGACGGCGGCTGGGCGCTCGGCTGCCGGATAGACGGAGCGCAAACGGAACGCGTCCGCGTGCCGTTTGCGGATACGGGACTGACGAAGATCCCCGATAACGTTACCGACAAACAGGCGCTGCTGACGGGCGACGTGCTCGCGACGGGGTATTGGTCGGCGGACATAGCGGATATAAGGGAAGGCGATACCGCGCTCGTGATAGGCGGCGGCCCGGTGGGCATATGCGCCGCGGTTTGTGCGCGGCTGCGTTCTCCCGCGCGCGTCGTGCTGTGCGAAGCGGACGAGAGGAGACGGGACTTTGCGCGGAAGGAATATCCTTCGCTCGTTGTCGTTTCTCCGGCAGATGCCGAAAAAACGGTGAACGAGCTGTCCGCTCACGGCGGAGCGGACGCCGTGATCGAGGCGGCGGGTACGGACGAGTCGTTTGCTCTCGCATGGAAGTGCGCAAGACCGAACGCCGTCGTCGTGATCGCCGCCATGTACGAGCGCGCGATATCCCTGCCGCTGCCCGATATGTACGGTAAAAACCTCATATTCAAAACGGGCGGAGTGGACGGATGTTACTGCGGGAAAGAGCTCGACCTTATCTCACGCGGAATGATAGACGTTTCGCCGCTCATAACGCACACGTTCCCGTTCTCGCGGCTGGAAGAGGCATACGCCCTGTTCGGTTCGCGCTCGGACGGAGTGATGAAGGTCGGTATCGTCATGTAATGCGAAAAACTTGATTTTTCGGACATATGATGATAGAATATAAACGAAAAACATCTTAAAGGAGTCTGTGCGGCAAAACGCACTTCGGATCGGAATGAAAACTTACGCTATAATCATTATGGACGGATTCGGGTACCGCAAGGAGACGCGCGGCAACGCCGTCGCTGCGGCAGGTACCCCCAACCTCGACAGGCTCATGGCGAAATATCCTCACACGCTCATAGAGGCGAGCGGACGCGCGGTCGGACTTCCCGCCGGGCAGATGGGCAACAGCGAGGTCGGACATCTCAATATAGGCGCGGGACGCGTTGTATATCAGGATATCACGGCGATAGACAAGGCTATCGAAGACGGCGAGTTCTTTGAGAACAAGGAGTTTGTCGAGGCTATGGACCGCGTGAACGCGAACGGCACCGCATTGCACCTCGTCGGGCTGCTGTCCGACGGCGGAGTGCATTCGATGAACACGCATCTTTACGCGCTTCTCGAAATGGCAAAGAGAAAGGGAGTGAAAAAAGTATTCGTTCACTGCCTTATGGACGGCCGCGACGTGCCTCCCACATCGGGCGCGGAGTTCATCGCGGAGCTTGAGAATAAAATGGCGGAGATAGGCGTCGGCAGGATCGCCACCGTCATCGGCAGATATTATTATATGGACCGCGACAATCGTTGGGAGCGCGTCAAGGAAGGCTATGACATGATGTACGCCGGGATAGGCGAGCATTTTGCCACCGCTGCCGACGTGACGAAGAAATCGTACGCCGAAGGCGTGACCGACGAATTCATACGCGCGAGCGTAGTGGGCGACTATGACGGCGTTCACGACGGCGATTCCGTCATATTCTTCAACTTCCGCAGCGACCGTGCCCGCGAGATCACGCGTGCGGCGGTGTACCCCGATTTCGATAAGTTCGAGCGCGCGGGCGGATATAAAAAGGTGTTCTACGTCTGCATGACGCAGTACGACGCGACCATCGAACATGTCGTTATCGCGTTCCCGCCCCGTCATCTCGCGAATACGCTTGGCGAATATCTTGCGAAAATAGGCAAGACGCAGGTGCGCACCGCAGAGACGGAGAAATACGCGCACGTGACGTTCTTCTTCAACGGCGGCGTGGAAGAGCCTAACAAGGACGAGACGCGCATACTCGTGCCGTCTCCCAAAGTCCCCACCTACGACATGCAGCCCGAGATGTCCGCGCCCGAGGTGTGCGAGAAGGCGCTCTCCGTCATAGGCAAGACGGATGTGCTCATCATGAACTTCGCCAACTGCGACATGGTAGGTCATACCGGCGTGTTCGACGCAGCGGTAAAAGCGGTGCGTACCGTGGACGAGTGCGTGGGCAAAGTGGTGGACGCGGTGCTTGCCACCGGCGGTACGGCTCTCGTATTTGCCGATCACGGCAACGCCGAGCTCATGAGTTTCGAGGACGGCAGCCCTTGCACCAGCCACACGACGGATCCCGTCCCGTTCATCGTCTGCGGCGACGATTACGTCGGCTGCGAGCTTTCGGATGGCGGCGCGCTCTGCGATGTCGCGCCTACGCTGCTCCATACGATGGGAGTGCCTCAGCCCGCAGAAATGACGGGTAAGTGCCTGATAAAATAAGGTATCCGTAATACGGGAAGATCATAAGCGCCCTGCCGCGAAATATTTTGCGCGGCAGGGCTTTTGTGACGGAAGGCTCCGCCGCGTAATGTCGGGGTCGGGAAGTGACTGCCTGTCCGAAGAACGCCGCGGCAGCGTAAAACGACGGCAGTCCGGAATATCATACATGAATATCTCGGGAGATCCCGGATATTTTTTTGCTGTGCGAAACGGTTGAGTAACGGGGAAAGATGTGTTATAATACAGATTATGTAAGAATGATCGTTTATGGATCGCTTTTTCCGTATCGTGACGTCTGACGCTTTTTCCGTCGCGGTACGAAGCGGGGTTTTTAACGGTGGAGGATTTACTTATGAAAAAACATATCATCATGTTTTTAAGCGTAACGATGTGTCTGATCCTGTCTGCGGGTATTTTTACCGCCTGCGGTACGGAAACGGATGAACCGCAAAAATATACGATCTCATTTTATGCCGACGAAGTGCTCGTCGATACGGTAAAGACCGCGGGCAACGAAGAGATCGAGCTGCCCGACGCTCCGCATAAAAGCGGAGCCGTGTTCGAAGGGTGGTATTCGGACAAAGGCACATGGATCGATAAGCTCACGAAGGATACTTACGCGGAACGGGCATTGACGGAAAATATCGCCGTCTATGCGTATTATATTCCGGATGAAACGCCCCTTCCTTCGGAATATACGATCATTTTCTACATCGACGGAGACGTTGCGGACATCATAGAGACGTCGGGCAACGAACGCCTGGTGCTGCCTTCGGCGCCGAAGAGGGATGATTATACGTTTGAAGGCTGGTTTTTCGATAACGGGATCTGGCAGGATGAGCTGACGGCGGATACATACGCCGACAAAACGCTGACGAAAGACGTGAGCGTATATGCTTACTACAAAAAGATCGAAGAACCGGAGCCGGAGCCTCCCGCGGAATATACGGTGACGTTCGATGCGGGTCACGGGACTCCGATCGCCCCGATGACGACGTCGCGTATCGATAAAGAACCGCAGACTGTCCGCGACGGCTATACGTTTGCAGGCTGGTATAAGGACAGCGGATTTTCCGATAAAGTGACGTTCCCTTACGAAGTGACGAAAGCGCAGACGCTGTACGCGAAGTGGGAGAAGAATACGTATACGGTGCGTTTCGACACTGACGGCGGTACGGCGGTAAGCGACATGGTAGTATCTGTCATAGAGCGATCTCCGGTGACGACAAAGAGCGGCTATACGTTTGCAGGCTGGTATAAAGACAGCGGGCTGACAGAAAAAGTGACGTTCCCTTACGAAGTGACGAAAGCGCAGACGCTGTATGCGAAGTGGGAGAAGAACGGTCCGGAAGAGATCGTGTTTACCGTCGACGGTGACGGTGTGCTTACGGGCGTGAGCGGAATTACGGAAAGCGGAACGACGGTGACCGTTCCGTCGGAGATAGACGGTATCGCGGTCAGGGAGATAGGGGATGACGTTTTCAAGGATAACGGGAATATCGTCAGCCTTATCATACCCGATTCGGTGAAAACGCTCGGTTACCGTATGTGTTCGGGATGTACGGCGTTACGCGAGGTGCGCCTTCCTTCCGGAATTACGGTGATTCCCGACGAGGCTTTTGACGGATGTTCTTCGCTGCGGACGATAAACTTTCCGGATACTCTGAAAGAGATCCGCTCCGACGCTTTCTGCGGAACGGCGTTGACGGAGTTCGTTGCGCCGGATTCGCTTACGGGCATATGGCTCTACGCATTCAAAGATTGCGTCGATCTTGCGACCGTCGAGCTTACAAACGTGCGCAGCATCAGCAGCGGCGCGTTCCAGAACTGCACTTCGTTGCGATCTGTCCGTTTGGCAGATAAAATGACCGGACTGTCCGATCATATATTCGACGGGTGCACGTCGCTTGCGTTCATCGACATGCCTGACGATCCGATACCCGTTTCGTTTTCCGTGTTTAACGGAACAGCGTATTACAACGATCCGTCCAATTGGGAGAACGGAGTATTGTATGTCGACGGCTATCTTATTGCGGCAAACGCGGATTTCGCTCCGCTGACGGAATATACGGTGAAAGAAGGTACCGTTGTGATCGCAGACAACGCGTTTTCCAACGTGGGCTATTCGTCGAAGCTGAAAAAGATGACTTTGCCTGACGGTCTGTACCGCATCGGCAAAAACGCTTTTTCCAAACTTTTTTCGCTGAGCGAGATCAATATGCCGGATTCCGTGCGGTCGGTCGGTTACGGCGCGTTCGACGGATCGGGGTACGATAAGGAGAGCAATTATACGGACGGCGGACTGTATGTCGGCAATTGGCTGGTATCCGTCGATAACGTCGCCATGACTTCGTTCACGGTACGCGAGGGCACGGTCGGCGTGGCGGACGGAAAGGATACTGCGCTTTTCCCGTCAAGGGCGCAGAAGATCACGCAATTGTCGTTGCCTTCGTCGTTGGAGTACATCGGGCCGCGGAGCTTCGCTCGCCTGCGGATCACCGACCTGCAATTACCGGCAGGACTGCAGACGATGGGCGAAGGCGCGTTCGAAAATTGCTCATCGCTGAAGACTGCGAACCTCGGCGACTGCTATCGGCTGAAGAGCATAGGCGGAGAAGCGTTTTCGGGCGCGGCGCTCTCCGAAATAACGATCCCCGAAAGCGTCGTCTCGATGGGCGAGCTTGTGTTCAATCACAATGCGGTCGATCTTACGATCCGTTGCGAGGCGTCCGAACAGCCGGAAGGCTGGGATCAAAACTGGTCGTATTCTTACAGAGAGGGCGTAGAGATAACGGTCGAGTGGGGAAATACATAAAAAAAGCGCCGGTCCTTGCGGACGGCAACTGACGGGCTTTCGATGGGACAGGCTAAGTTTGTACCGCACGAGCTTAACTTGCTCGCCGGTCCTTGCGGACGGCAACTGACAAACTTTCGATGTAGCATATTTGGTTTGATACAGTAATAGCTTAACTCGCCGCACCGCAAGGTGCCCGCAATAGCTTAACTTGCTCGCCGGTCCTTGCGGACGGCAACTGACGGGCTGTCGATACAACATGTTTGGTTTGATACAGTAACAGCCTAACTTGCCGCACCGCAAAAGGTGCCCGCGGCGCAAGGTGCCCGCGGCGCAAGGTGCGTGTAAGGCGCCTTGCGGTCGGTATGACGCGGGGACGCGGATCATTTGAGTTCGGCTATGACGTGCTTGACGTCCCTCAGCCACGACGCGTAGCGTGCGGAGTGGGCATATCTGATCTTATCCAGCCTGATCTTGAACACTATGAATATGAGCAGGGCTACGAGGGTCGCTCCCATCATTATGATGAACGGCACTCCCAGCCCGCCTACGAAGTATATGACGAGCGACGCTATCGCGAGCGCCATGATGACGGCGGCGAATGCGAGGGGCGCGAACCGGAATATCAGCGAAAGTCTCTTCTCGTCCGGGTACGAGGAGAGATATTCGTCATAAAGCGCCTTGCGCTTTTCCGCCGACAGATCGTTGTAGTCGATATAATTGCCGTTTCCGTTCATTTCGTCCATGTTATTATCCTCCGGAAGGGAAGTGCGGATCTATATCTTATACCGCCGAGATAAAGTATGTATAAACGCGTCAGACTTTTACGTTTTCCAGCGTCAGCTCGTCGAAGTCGACGTGCTCCACGAAATCGGACGTTCTGAACCGCGTTATATTATACCGGGAGAAGCTCTTTGCGTGCGACGAGAGGACGACGGGCGTGGGTATGTCCGTCTCATGGCAGGCGAGCCGCACATATTCGTCGAACCGATCCTCGTCGTATTTGCCTTCATAGAACACGATGTCGTTCGTTACTATCTTTTTGTCTTTATGTGTTTTTACCCAGATCTTGAACATAAAGATAGTATACCCCAAACAAACGCAAAACGCAAGCGGCAAACGATTGACTTTGAGGCGAAATTTAATTATAATATACGGAGCGGAAAGTATATCCGCTTTTCTTGCCTTGCGGCGCGGCAGCCGCGGCGGAAAATCCGAGACTGAGAGGTACCGAACGACTATGAATCTTACTCAGAAACTCATCAGACAGCATCTTGTTTCCGGCGAAATGATACCGGGAACGGAGATAGCCATCCGTATAGACCAGACTCTCACGCAGGACTCCACCGGTACGATGGCGTACCTGCAGTTCGAAGCGATAGGGACCGACAAGGTAAAGACGGAGCGCAGCGTTGCGTATATCGATCATAATATGCTCCAGTCCAGTCAGCTCAACGCCGACGACCACGCATATATCCAGTCGGTCGCGCTGTCTCACGGCATATACGTGTCCAAGCCCGGCAACGGCATCTGCCATCAGGTGCATCTCGAGCGTTTCGGCAAGCCGGGAAAGACCCTTCTCGGATCCGATTCTCATACGCCTACGGGCGGGGGCATAGGCATGCTCGCAATAGGCGCCGGCGGACTTGACGTCGCGCTCGCAATGGGCGGAGCGCCTTTCTATCTCGTCATGCCGCGCGTAGTGAACGTGGAGCTTAAGGGCAGGCTCAAGGCGGGAGTTACCGCCAAGGATATAATACTCAAAGTGCTCGAAGTGCTCACCACGTCGGGTGGCGTGGGCAAAGTGATGGAATACACGGGCGACGGAGTGCGGTATCTTACCGTGCCCGAACGCGCCACCATAACCAATATGGGCGCGGAGCTGGGCGCGACAACGTCCGTATTCCCGTCCGACGGCGCGACGAAGGCTTTCCTCGAAGCGCAGGGCAGGGGCGGCGATTTCGTTCCGCTCTCCGCTGACGACGACGCGGAATACGACGAGCACATCGTCATCGATCTTGACGCACTGACGCCTCTCGCCGCGTGCCCGCATTCTCCCGGTAACGTCAAGCCCGTCAGCGAGCTTGCGGGCAAAAAGGTGGATCAGATCTGCGTCGGCTCCTGCACCAACTCGTCTTATCTCGATCTCATGAAGGTGGCTGCCATCCTTAAAGGCAAACGCATCCATCCCGACGTGTCCTTTACGGTATCTCCGGGGTCCCGTCAGGTACTCATGATGCTTGCCGAAAACGGCGCGCTCGCCGATATCCTCGGCGCGGGCGCGAGAGTGCTCGAGTGCGCGTGCGGTCCCTGCATAGGCAACGGACAAAGCCCCAAGGCGAACGCAGTATCCCTTCGCACGTTCAACCGCAACTTCTATAACCGCAGCGGCACGCCCAGCGCGGACGTTTATCTCGTTTCGCCCGAGACTGCGGCCGTGAGCGCGCTCGCCGGCGTCATCACCAGTCCGGAAGGCGTGGAGCTTCCCGAGATCGATATGCCTGCGAAATTCCTCATAAACGACAACCTCATACTTCGTCCCGAAGAGTTCGGCGATATCGAGATAGTGCGCGGGGAGAATATCAAACCTTTCCCCAAAACGCACCCGCTTCCCGATAACCTCAAGGGAGAAGTGCTCATAAAACTGGGGGACGACATAACGACAGACCATATAATGCCGTCCAATGCGGCGCTTCTCGCATATCGTTCCAACATCCCGTATCTTTCGGATTACTGCCTTGCGAACTGCGATAAGGAGTTCCCCGCGCGAGCAAAGGCAAAGAACGGCGGGTTCATCGTCGCCGGTTCCAATTACGGACAGGGCAGCAGCCGCGAACATGCGGCGCTCGTTCCGCTCCAGCTGGGTATAAAAGCGGTCGTAGCGAAGAGCTTCGCCCGCATACACAAAGACAATCTCATGAACAACGGCATACTTCCGCTCGTGTTCGCGGATCCCGCGGACTACGACAAGCTCGAAGAAGGCGACACCGTTGCCATATTCGACGCACCGGACAGCGTGAAATGCCGTAAATTCAGGCTCGTGGTGGAGAACAAGGGCATAGACATCCCTCTCAGACTCGAGTGCGGCGAGCGCCAGCAGAACATGCTTCTGTGCGGCGGATCGCTGCGTATGGCTGCGGGAGACAAGTGACCCGCAAGGAGAAACGTTTATGGATAAACTTCGCGAAGACATCCTCGGCCTTCTCGGCGAGGATTCCCGCCTCGGCGCGGCGCGTATCGCCAAGATGCTGGGAGCGGACGAAAAGCAGGTAGCCGCCGCCATCAAGGAGATGGAAGAAAGCGGCGTCATCATCAAGTACACCGTCATCACGGATGACGAGCTTGCGGATAAGGATACCGTCGAAGCTCTCATAGAGGTGAAAGTCTCTCCCATGTACAAGCACGGATTCGACGCGATCGCGGAGGAGATCTATCAGTTCGACGAAGTGAAAACGCTGTATCTCATGAGCGGCGCATACGACCTTGCGGTCATTATCGAGGGCAAGAGCCTCAAGGACGTATCGCGTTTCGTCAGCGAAAAACTGTCGGTCATGGATAAGGTATTGTCCACGGCCACGCATTTTATTCTCAAGAAATACAAGGTGGGCGGCGTGTGCACGAAATCGTGCGACGTCGTCAGACAGGCGGTACACGCCTGAAGCGGATATGAGACTGAATAAAGTCATACAGGAGATCAGGCCGTCGGGCATACGCGAGTTCTTCGACATCGTTTCCACGATGCCGGACGCGCTTTCCCTCGGCGTGGGCGAGCCGGATTTCGTGACGCCGTGGTACATCCGCGACGCCGCGATAAAGAGCGTGCAGCGCGGATATACCGCATACACGTCCAATAAAGGTCTGCCCGCGCTGTGCGCAGAGATATCCGCGTATCTTTCCAAGCGGTTCGGTATAGACTACGATCCCGGGACGGAAGTGCTCGTGACGATGGGCGCGAGCGAGGCGATAGACCTTGCGCTCCGCGTTCTGATCGAGCCGGGTGACGGGGTGCTCATACCTTCGCCGAGCTACGTGTCCTATCTTCCCATAACGATGCTGTGCGGCGGCATACCCGTGCCCGTAGACTGCACGCTCCGCGCCGACTTCAAACTCACGCCCGAAGCGCTGGAAGAGGCTGCCGCGGACGGGAAGTCGAGGGTGCTCATCATGCCGTATCCCAATAATCCCACGGGCGCGGTGATGAACGCAGAGGAGCTGGAAGCGCTGCTTCCCGTCATAGAAAAGTACGACCTTACCGTCGTGAGCGACGAGATATATGCGGAGCTGACGTATGACGGCAGACACGTGTCTCCCGCGTCCGTACCCGGTTACCGCGACCGCACCATAGTCATCAACGGTTTTTCGAAGGCTTTCGCGATGACGGGATGGCGGCTGGGCTATATAGCGGCGCCTGCCGACGCGCTTGCGGCTGTGCTCAAAGTGCATCAGTATACGGCGCTGTGCGCGCCCACTCCGTCGCAGTACGCGGGACTTGCCGCTCTCAAGGACGGGCGTTACGAGGGCTATAAATCCGTCGAGGACATGAAAGAGGAGTACGACCGCCGCCGTCGGTTCATAGTGGACGAACTGAATTCGATGGGGCTGGAATGCAATATGCCGGGCGGAGCGTTTTACGCGTATGCCAGAGTGTCGTCCACGGGCATGGACGGACAGAAGTTCGCGCGTCGTCTGCTTGCCGACGAGAAGGTCGCGGTCGTTCCCGGCGACGCGTTCGGCGAGGCGGGAAAGGATTACATAAGGGTGTCGTATGCGACGTCGCTCCGCACGCTCATGCAGGCGTCCGAGCGTATGCGCAGGTTCGTCGCCCGCTGCGCCGAGGAACGTGCCTGCGGCGCGGAGAAATAACGAATATCCATCAAGGAGATATAATCA
>USNB01000018.1 GCA_900555875.1 uncultured Eubacteriales bacterium | reverse complement strand
GCTGCGCCGAGAAAACGCCGACCTGAAAGAGCGGCTTGAAACGCTGAGGATAGTGTCCCGCGCAAAATGCATACTTGCATACGGCGGAATGACGGAAGAACAGGCTCACAGGGAAATAGAGCGCCGCGCAATGAGCGAACGGCGCACGAAAAAAGATATAGCGAAAGAGATCATCGAAGGGAACGACGCGAATGAGAAAGATAAATGAGGAATGCGGAGTATTCGGCATAATCGACGAACAGGACAAACCGTGCGTGCATATAGCCGCGACGGCGCTGCTCGCTCTTCAGCACAGAGGGCAGGAAGGCGCGGGCATTGCCTATTTTACCGACGCAGACTCTTCGGCGAGCATAGCCTGCCGCAAGAACGTCGGATTGGTATCCGAAGTATTCGACAACGCGTTTCTCGCGTCCGCTCCGCTCACTAAAATGGCGTGCGGGCACGTCAGGTATTCCACGACGGGCGGCAATACCGTAGAAAACACTCAGCCCATAGTCACTCATCATTCGAGACTGACTTTCGCCGTCTGCCACAACGGCAATATCACCAATGCGGACGCACTGCGCAGCTATATGGTCAACGAGCGCGGCGCGGTTTTCTATACTACGAACGACACCGAGATCATCAGCAAGATAATCATCGACAGGATAATAAAAACGGGCAGCCTTGAAAAGTCCGTCGTCGATCTTCTCGGAACGATAGAGGGCGCATATTCGCTCGTCATAATGACAAAGGATAAGCTCATAGTGGCGCGCGATCCGAACGGGTTCCGTCCGCTCTGCATCGGAAAACTCGGAACGTCCACCGTTGCCGCGAGCGAGACGTGCGCGTTCGACAGTATAGGCGCGACGTATGTACGCGACGTCAGACCCGGAGAGATATGCTGCTTTTCGCGCTCGGGCAAGTGCGAGAGCTATTTCGTAAAGCCGAACAAGCGTTCGCTTTGCGTGTTCGAACTGATATATTTCGCCAGACCGGACAGCTTCATCGACGGTATGAGCGTATATAAAGCCCGCCTCGAAATGGGCAGAGAGCTTGCGCGGCAGTGCCCGACGGAAGCGGATATCGTGTGCGGCGTACCCGAGAGCGGATTCGACGCGGCATACGGTTACAGCATGGAATCGGGCGTGCCTTACGGCATGGCGTTCGTGCGCAACAGATATGTCGGGCGCAGTTTCATCCTGCCGACGCAGACGGGCAGGTCGCGCGCCGTGGGTCTGAAGCTCAATCCGCTCCGCGCGTCCATAGAGGGGAAGCGCGTCATACTCGTGGACGATTCCATCGTGCGCGGCACCACGAGCGCAAAGATAATCAAATCGCTGCGCGACGCCGGCGCCAAAGAGATACATATGCGTATAAGCGCGCCGCCGTTTATAGGGCCGTGCTATTTCGGTACGGATATAGACAGCAAGGAGAATCTTATCGCGGCTAAGCACAGCGTGGATGAGATATGCGGAATGATAGGCGCGGACAGTCTTGTTTATCTTGACGTCGATCGTCTCGTGAAGATAAAACAGGGAACGGACGTGGAGTACTGCACGGGCTGTTTTACCGACAGATATCCCATCGATGTGTCCGGCGCAGGCAAGAAGGACAAATTCGACTGAGAAAAACCATATCGGAGAATATAAACTGATCATGAAAAAAGCTTATTTGATTTTGGCAAACGGCGACGTTTACGAGGGCAGCGGTATAGGCGCGGAAGGCGAGACGCTCGGCGAGGTAGTGTTTACTACGGGCATGGGCTCATACATGGAAACGCTCACCGATCCGTCTTACTACGGGCAGATCATCACCCAGACGTTCCCGCTCATCGGCAATTACGGCGCGATCCCCGAGGATTCGGAATCGGTCGGTGCGCATTGCCGCGGTTACATAGTGCGCGAGCTTTGCCGCTGCGGCAGCAATTTCCGCAAGAACGGCGAGCTGGGCGACTGGCTGACCGAACAGGGCGTGATCGGGCTTGAGGGCATAGACACCCGCCGCCTGACGAGAACGATAAGAGAGCACGGAGTCATGAATGGCATGATAACTCCTTCTCTCGACGGTATGAAAGACAAGCTGGATAAGATCAGGTCGTTCAAGGTCAAGGACGCTCCGAAAAACACTACGGTAAAAGAAAAGTACGTCATGGGCGAGGGCAGGCGTATCGTGCTCATCGATTACGGCGCCAAGCTCAATATCCCGAGAGAGCTTGCCGCACGCGGATGCGAGGTACACGTGGTGCCTTGCACGACGACTGCGGAGGAGATCCTCGCGCTCGCTCCCGCGGGCATAATGCTCAGCAACGGCGGCGGCGATCCCGCAGACGCAAAGTTCGAGATCGCGCAGATAAAGAAGCTCAACGAGGCAAAGATCCCCACGTTCGGTATATGCCTCGGGCATCAGCTCATGGCGCTCGCGTCGGGCGCTAAGACGCATAAACTCAAATACGGTCATCGCGGCGCGAACCAGCCTGTCAAAGACCTCGTCACGGGACGAGTGTACATCACCAGTCAGAACCACGGTTACGCCGTGCGCAACAAGTCTCTGCCCGACGGCGTGGGAAAGGTGCGCATGATAAACGCCAACGACAAGACGTGCGAGGGCATAGATTATATCGGCCGTCCCTGCTTTACGGTGCAGTTCCACCCCGAAGCTCACGGCGGTCCGCTCGATACGGAATTTTTGTTCGACAGATTCATCGCAATGACGGAGGAACACCATGCCTAAGGACAAGAGCATAAAGAAAGTTTTGGTCATCGGATCGGGCCCCATAACGATAGGTCAGGCGGCGGAGTTCGACTATGCGGGCACGCAGGCATGCCACACTCTCAAGAACGAGAAGGTGGAGGTCGTTCTCGTCAACTCCAACCCCGCGACCATCATGACGGATAAGGCGATGGCGGATCAGATATACATCGAGCCGCTCACGCTCCCCGTGCTCAAGCGTATAATACTCGAGGAGAGGCCGGACGGCATACTTCCCAGCCTGGGAGGACAGACCGGACTTACGCTGTCCATGCAGCTGGATAAATGCGGATTCCTCAAGGAAAACAACGTGCGTCTGCTCGGCATGAATCCCGAGACCATAGATAAGGCGGAGGACAGACAGAAGTTCAAGGACACGATGGAGGCCATCGGACAGCCTGTCATACCGTCCAAAGTGGTCAACGACGTACAGTCCGCGGTCGATTTCGCGGGAGAGATAGGTTATCCCGTCATAGTGCGTCCCGCATTCACCCTCGGCGGCGCGGGCGGAGGCATTGCGGACGACGAAGAGCAGTTGCGCGAGATAGCGGCCGGCGGACTTTACCTTTCGCCTATAACGCAGGTCCTCATCGAAAAGTGCATATCCGGCTGGAAGGAAATAGAGTTCGAAGTAATGCGCGATCATGCCGGCAACGTCATTGCCGTATGTTCGATGGAAAATTTCGATCCCGTCGGCGTGCATACGGGCGACAGTATAGTCGTGGCTCCCTGCGTCACTCTCGCGGACAGGGAATTCCAGATGCTGCGCAGCGCGGCGCTGGACATTATAACGGCGCTTGGCGTCGAGGGCGGCTGCAACTGTCAGTTCGCGCTCCGTCCGGACAGCATGGAATATGCCGTGATCGAGGTCAACCCCAGAGTGTCGCGTTCGTCCGCGCTCGCGTCCAAGGCTACGGGCTACCCCATAGCGAAGGTGGCGGCGCTCATCGCGCTCGGCTACACGCTGGACGAGATACCCAACGTCATAACGGGCAAGACCAAAGCAAGTTTCGAGCCTACGCTCGATTATGTCGTCGTCAAACTGCCTCGCTGGCCGTTCGACAAGTTCGTATACGCAAAGCGTAATCTCGGCACGCAGATGAAGGCGACGGGAGAGGTCATGGCAATAGCCCCCACCTTCGAGAACGCGCTCATGAAGGCGGTGCGCGGCAGCGAAGGACTCAGCCTCGACAACTCCAAATACAATCATTACAGCGACGAAAAGGTCGTAAGCTCTCTTATGCCCGCGACGGATTACCGTCTGTTCATGATATACGAAGCGCTCAAACGCAAGCTGCGCACGGTGGACGAGATCTGCGACGAGACCAAAATAGATAAATGGTTCATCACGAAGATCGCCAATCTCGTGGACTATGAGGGATCGGTCCGCGGCAAAAAGCTCACGAAAGAGGAGTACGAGCGCGGCAAAAAGCTCGGTTATCCCGACAAGGTGCTTTCCGCCATAAGCGGTCACGCACTGCCCGCTCACCGCACGGCGGTCTACAAGATGGTGGACACGTGCGGCGCGGAATTCAAGGCGGAGACGCCGTACTTTTACTCGACTTACGACGATGAGAACGAGGCGGAGGAGTTCATCGAAGAGCGCGGAGACAAGGACAAGAAGCGCGTCATCGTTTTCGGCTCCGGTCCTATAAGGATAGGTCAGGGCATAGAGTTCGACTATGCCTCCGTCCACTGCGTATGGGCGCTCAAGGAAGCCGGCTGCGAAGTCGCGATAGTGAACAATAACCCCGAAACGGTGTCCACCGATTTCGATACGGCAGACAGACTGTATTTCGAGCCTCTTACTCCCGAGGACGTGGATAACGTCATCGCCACCGAAAAACCCTACGGAGCGGTCGTGGCGTTCGGCGGGCAGACGGCGATAAAACTTACAAAACATCTCAGCGAGTCCGGAGTCCGCATACTCGGAACGAGCGCGGACATGATAGACGCCGCCGAGGACAGAGAGCGTTTCGACGAGCTGCTCGAAAAACTGAGCATACGCCGTCCCGCGGGCCATACGGTGACAAATACCGCAGACGCGCTTAAAGTGGGCGCGGAGCTGGGCTATCCGGTGCTCATGCGTCCCAGCTATGTGCTCGGCGGCCAGAACATGATAATAGCGTGGGGAGAGAGCGATATCCGCGAGTACATGGACGTCATTCTCACCGAGAATCCTGACAACATCATCCTCATCGACAAATACGTCATAGGCACCGAGGTGGAAGTGGACGCGATATGCGACGGCAAGGACATCCTCATCCCGGGCATAATGGAGCACGTCGAGAGGACGGGCATACACAGCGGCGACTCCATCGCCATATATCCCGCTCAGCATCTCAGCGACGAGATCATCGAGCAACTCATAGAGAATACGCGTCAGCTTGCGCTCGGGCTGGAGACGAAGGGACTGATAAATATCCAGTACATCGTCAAGAACAACCAGATCTACGTCATAGAGGTCAACCCCCGTTCCAGCCGCACGGTGCCGTATATAAGCAAAGTCACGGGCGTACCCATGATACAGCTCGCGACGGAGTGTATGCTCGGCAAAAAACTGCGCGACCTCGGCTACGGCACGGGACTTTATAAGCGCAGTCCTTACGTGGCGGTCAAAGTGCCCATATTCAGCTTTGAAAAGCTCGCCGATCTCGATACTCATCTCGGTCCGGAGATGAAGTCCACCGGCGAGGTGCTCGGTATAGGAAAGAGTCTTGACGAAGCGCTCTACAAGGGTCTTTGCGCCGCCGGTTACGATATGGACCGCAAGAACCGCAGCGGAGTGCTGATCACGGTCCGCGACGTCGATAAACCCGAGATCGCAAAGGTCGCCAAGGAATTCAGCGAGCTGGGCTATAAGCTGTATGCGACGGCGGGTACGGGCGAAGTTATAAGAAAAGCCGGTATGAAAGTTACCGTCGTCAACAAGATAAGCGACGGCGGCAGCGAGACGACGTTCGACCTGCTTACGCGCGGAAAAGTCAGCCTGTTGATATGCACGTCGTCCAAGGGCAGGATACCTTCGGAAGACGACGTACGTCTTCGCCGCGAAGCGGTGGCTCTCGCGGTACCCTGCCTGACGAGCATCGATACAGCCAACGCTCTTGCGGGCGCGCTGCGTTCCAAATACAGCCAGGGCAACATCGAGCTTGTGGATATCAACCGCATGCGCACCGAAAAGCAGAAGATATCGTTCATCAAGATGCAGGGATGCGGCAACGACTATATATACATCGACTGCCGCAAGCACAAGATAAGCAACATGGAGTCCATAGCCGTAAACCTTTCCGACAGGCACTTCGGCGTGGGCGGCGACGGAGTGGTGTTCATCGAGCCGTCGTCCGTTGCAGATATAAAGATGCGCGAATTCAACGCCGACGGCAGCGAGGGCATGATGTGCGGCAACGCGATACGCTGCGTCGGCAAGTACATCTACGACACCGGTCACGTAAACAGAAAAGAGATAACGGTGGAAACGCGCAGCGGCATTAAAAAGCTCTGGCTGTACGTCCGCAACAACGAGGTCTCCAGTGCGAAGGTGGATATGGGCGCGCCCGTATTCGACGCGGACAGGATCCCCGTCCGCCTTTCGGGCGAGGTCACGGATGTCCCCGTCATGCTTGCGGGAGAGGAACGCCGTATAACATGCGTATCCATGGGGAATCCCCACTGCGTTATCGCAGTGGACGACGTGGACGCGGTGGATATCGAAAAGATAGGTCCGGCGATAGAGAACGATCCGCTTTTCCCCGACAGGGTGAACGTGGAATTCGTGCAGGTGCTGGATGAAACGACCGTAAAGGTGCGCGTATGGGAGCGCGGCACGGGTGAGACGCTCGCCTGCGGCACCGGAACGTGCGCTGCGGTCGTGGCGCTCACGCGTCTCGGTAAATTCCGTGCGGGCGACGCGGTGACGGTGCGTCTCAAGGGCGGCGAGCTTACGGTACAATACACGGGCGATACCGTGTATCTTACGGGCGACGCGGTGGAAGTATACAAAGGAGTCGCGAGATTATGACAAAGTACATCTTCGTTACGGGCGGCGTCGTCTCCGGTCTCGGCAAGGGCATAACCGCCGCAAGCCTCGGCATGCTGCTCAAGGCAAAGGGACTGAAAGTAGTCTCGCAGAAGCTGGATCCGTATATAAACATTGACCCCGGTACGATGAGCCCTTACCAGCACGGCGAGGTGTTCGTCACCGAGGACGGCGCGGAGACCGACCTCGATCTCGGTCATTACGAGCGCTTTATCGACGAAAATCTGAATAAGTTTTCCAATCTCACGACGGGTAAAGTGTATTGGAACGTCCTCAACAACGAGCGCAACGGCGTGTATAACGGCGAGACCGTTCAGGTCATACCTCATATAACCAACGAGATAAAGCGGTTCGTGTATTCCGTCGCGAAAAAGGACGGCGCGGACGTCGTCATTACGGAAATAGGCGGAACGATAGGCGATATCGAAAGTCTTCCTTTCCTCGAAGCCATACGACAGGTGGGCAACGAGGTGGGCAGAGAGAACTGCATATATATCCATGTCACGCTCGTACCCGTCATAAAGTCGAGCGGGGAAGTCAAATCCAAACCCACCCAGCATTCGGTGAAGGAGCTTCAGAGCCTCGGCATACAGCCCGATCTCATCGTGTGCCGCTGCGACGGGCCGCTGGACGAGGCGATAAAACGCAAGATAGCCATGACGTGCAACGTATTTCCCGATTGCGTCATAGAGAACCGCAACGTCGGGCTGCTTTACGAAGCGCCGCTCATGCTGGAAGAAAGCAATATATGCGAAGTCGTCAGCCGTCTGCTCGGTCTGCCCGACAATCCTCCCGATCTGACCGATTGGCTGCGCATGCTTGAGATGGCAAAGGCGCGCAGCAAGGAAGTTACCATAGCGATATGCGGCAAGTATACGCATATGTTCGATACGTACCTCTCCATAATCGAGGCGCTCACTCACGGAGGAATACATAACGGCGCAAAGATAAACATCGATTGGGTGGACAGCGAAAAGCTCAACGACGACAACTGCGACGAACGTCTCGCGAAAGCGGACGGCATACTCGTACCCGGCGGATTCGGCGACAGGGGCATAGAGGGAATGATCGTCGCGGCGAGATATGCGAGGGAAAACGGCGTGCCGTATTTTGGCATATGTCTCGGCATGCAGATAGCCGTCATCGAATTCGCGCGGCACGTGGCGGGACTGCCCGAAGCGAACAGCCGTGAGTTCGATCATTATTCGCCCGATAAAGTCATCGACTTCATGGAAGGACAGCACGGCATGGAAAACACGGGCGGGACGATGCGTCTGGGCGCTTATGAATGCGAGGTCGCTCCGGGGACGCTCCTCTCGCGCATATACGACGGAGCCGCGACCGTATATGAGCGTCATCGTCACCGTTTCGAGTTCAATAACGCATACCGCGCGGAATTCACGCGCCTCGGGTTGGTGATAGGCGGGCGCAATCCGCAGAACGACCTCGTCGAGTCCGTGGAACTGCCCAACCATCCGTTCTATATAGGCGTTCAGTATCATCCCGAATTCAAGAGCAGACCGCACCGCCCTCAGCCCATATTCAAAGCGTTCGTGGCTGCGGCGCTCGAACACAAGGAAAACCGTAAAAAGGCAGGTAAGAGATGAAACTCAATCATAATTACGATAATGTGAAGGACAGCTATCTGTTCGTCGAGATCGCGAAGCGCGTTTCCGCATTCACTGCGGAAAATCCGTCCGCAAAAGTGATACGCATGGGTATAGGCGACGTTACGCGTCCGCTTGCGCCCTGCGTCGTGGAAGCAGGGCTCAGGGCGATGAGCGAGATGGGCAATGCGGAGACCTTCCGCGGCTACAGTCCCGACTCTCAGGGATACGATTTCCTGCGCGCGCGGATAAGCGAATACTATGCCCGTTTCGGCGTAAAGATAGCCCCTCACGAAGTGCACGTGTCCGATGGCGCCAAGAGCGACTGCGGCAACATCGTGGATATGTTCGACCGCGACAATACGGTGCTCATCCCCGATCCCGTATATCCCGTATATGTCGACAGCAACATCATGAGCGGCAGAAAGATAATCTATTGCAATGCTACGGAGGACAACGATTTTGCGCCGATGCCCGACGAAAACGTCAAGTGCGACATAATCTATCTTTGCTCTCCCAACAATCCCACGGGCGCGGCATTTACGTACGACGGGCTGAAGGCTTGGGTGGATTATGCGATAAAGCAGGGAGCGGTCATCGTGTACGACGCGGCATACGAGGCTTTCGTGACGGATGCGAACGTGCCTCGCAGCATATTCGCCATAGACGGAGCGAGGGAATGCGCGGTGGAACTCTGTTCGTTCTCCAAGACGGCGGGATTCACGGGCGTGCGCTGCGGGTATACCGTAGTCCCCGATGAGCTTTGCGGCGGAAAATTCGCAAAGATGTGGGCGCGCCGGCAGTCCACGAAGTTCAACGGCACGAGTTACATACAGCAGCGCATGGCGGAAGCCGCATACTCCGACGATGGCATCAGGCAGAACATGGAGAACATCGCGGCATACCGCAAAAACGCGGCGCTTATATCTTCCGCGTTGGACGAAATGGGCATATATCATACGGGCGGCAAGAATTCCCCGTATATATGGCTGAAGTGCGGCACGGACAGCTGGACGTTCTTCGACAGGCTTCTTAAGGAGGCAAACGTCGTGGGCACTCCCGGGTCGGGTTTCGGGAAGAACGGCGAGGGCTTCTTCCGCCTGACCGCGTTCAATACCTACGAGAATACCGTGGAAGCTCTCGAAAGGATAAAGAGAGTGCTTTGACATATTGCGCGCGTTATAGCGTATAAGATCGCGGGCGGCGACAGTCTGAACTGTCGCCGCCCGCGTCGTATCATGCGAGTTTTATCGGAAAAACGGCTGAGGATATTCGGATAATATACCGGTATCTCTTAAAAAATGAGCGACCAGGAATGCAGCGGCTACCGTTGCCGCGGCAACATACGTTACGGTTTTTCCGATCTTATCCGTCAGTATCCTGACATGGCAAAAGAATATAAGAACGAACGGAAAACATATAAACAGCGGATGGAGCGCGAAAGCTGCCGCGATATCGCCCTTAAGAAATCCGATCCATGCGCGGGTCATTCCGCACAGGGGGCAGGGGATACCGAACAATGCTGACGAGGGACAGGGAACAAACATTACGAAAAGGCTCAGAACGGCGAAAAACAGCAGGTGCGTCCGCACCGTTTCAAAGCGTTTTTCGCGTTCCGCTGCGCTTTTAAGCCCGTTCCCGCGAGGGTGGAACAAAGGGATCCCTTTATAGGTCAGGTTTTTTGTCCGCATGCGGGTAATATGACAGTATTTCCGAAACTTTTCTGAAATTTTTTTCCTTACAGGCTTTGTAACTGAAGAAAATATCTATGAGGTTCCATATCCCGCACGTAAGCCATCCGAAAAGAAGTTTGGCGACCCCGAGTCCGATATCTCCTATCATAAATCTGTCTACCGCGAATCCCCCGAGGAAGATGGAGAATAGCAATATATGTATCGGATCGTACAGGCGAGAACACATTATCCCGTCGTAAACGGGATCGTCTGCTTCGCGCAGCGCACCGAGTACTATCCTTGATTTGTCCTCCGGCAGTTTATCCCTTATGGCTTCAAAAACATCCCGTGCTTTTTCTTCCTGCATATACGGTACGCTCCCCGAGTGTGCGATAAAATGCGCCGATGAAATAAAACATCATACATTTTGTATTATAATAGCACATATTGAGAAATATATCAATACAAAATGAATGAATTTAAGCATAAGAGTCACCCGTTTTGTATAATATTACAGGGTGACAGTATGTTCAGATTGAAAGAATTACGGGAAGAGAACGGAATGAAACGCAGCGAACTGGCAAGGGCATTGAACATCAATGCGGGTACGATCGCGAACTACGAAAACGAGATCAGGCAGGCGCCGTATGAATATCTCGTATTGTTCGCGAAGTTTTTCGATGTGAGCGTGGATTATCTGCTCGGTACGGACGTCAGCGAAAAAATAGCGAATCCGCTGTCGGGGGCGTTGACCGAGAACGAGCGAAAACTGCTTCTGATATACAGAGGATCCGAGCCGGCGGTAAAGCGGCGTATAATAGAATATGCGGAATTGTGGAAAAGCAGGAACGACCTTGCGGCGAAGTGACCGGCATTGCCGCGCAGTGTAGGATGCGCGCAATATTTTGTGCATTGCGTATCCGACGGCGACGGCATATATAGTCGTAAAACAAAAACGCGCCCGTCCCCGAGAGGGATGAGCGCTTTTAAAATTTCACCCGCGAGAGCCGTCGCATTGCCTATACTAACCCGCCAAAGGCAGGTGGGCAGGCAGTCTATGCCGTCTGTCTTCCACTGCGAGTGCAAGTCGTAGTCTTGCAGTCGGTTACCGAGGCCTGACATAATGTATACGAACGTACCATGAGCCCTTTTGATAGTTGAGGTTAAATATTTGCAACTGACGTGAGCCGCAGGCATATTGCTTTTAACTGATATAAGTATATACCATATCGGCGCTATAATCAATACTTTACCGAAAAATTATTGTGAAAAAATTTTCGCAAAACATATTGACAAAACAGGCGTTTTATGGTAGCGTAAAAACGACGCACGGTATGTGCGGACGGAGGTCTTTATGGAAATAACACCCGTAGGCATATACGGCGCTTATCCCGCGCCCGGCTATGCGACAGCATGTTATCTCGTGCAGGGCGGAGGAGCGACCGTCGTCCTCGATCTCGGCAGCGGTTCGCTGTCCGGTCTTGCAAAGTACGTCGGTCTCGCCGAAGTGGACGCGTTCGTGCTTTCTCATCTGCATTACGACCATTTCTGCGACGCGCTCCCGCTGGCCTACGCTCCCGGCAGGCATCTTATATACTGCCCGTCTTCGCCGAGCGAGTGTTTCACTCTTCTCAAAAACGCTCCCTCGCACGACGTGCGCGTTATAGGAGACGGAACGCGTGTGACGGTCGGGAACATATCGCTTGAATTCATGCGCACGGTACATCCGGTGGAAACTTATGCCGTAAAGGTGAGCGAGGGAGGCAGGAGCTTCGTATATACGGCGGACGCGATGCGACAGGACAGGCTGATCGATTTCTGCCGCGGCAGCGAGCTGGTGCTTGCCGATTGCAGCTTTCCCGCCGGTTCCGCGCATATGACGGCGGAGCAGGGCAGAGAACTTGCGGATAAGTCGGGAGCGGGAATAGTTGCGATACACTTCAGCCCGACGTATGACGCTAGCGCGTCTCTCTCCGCGCTCGGTATCCCGAAAGCGGAGACGGGCAGAAAGATAAAGGTATGGTGACATGAGGAGCGGCAAAAGCCGCTCCTATGTTTTTTGCGCATACATAAGCGAATAAAAAAGGTATTTGACACAGCCGCGCCTCGGTGCTATCATGATATCACAGATGAGCCATAGCGCGTCCGCGAGGATATCTGCGGCTTGAGTTCGGGTGACCGAAGCGCACATAATGCGGAGCGGACGTTCATATCATGTGATATGAACGCGGCGAAAAAAACGATATTTGCATTGGGCTGCGCGGTCACCGTGATATGTCTGGTTTCCGCGCTCGCGTGCGGCGCGATCATTGCATTGCGCGGCATAACGCCGGGAGAAGATCATGCCGGGACCGCGACGTTTTACGCCGTCGGCGAACGTTCCGACAATGCCGAGGAGCTTCGCCGCAGCGTGCGATCGTCCGGCGGCGCGGGCGTTACGTCGGACGATCTCGTAGTGTATGCCGTATACACGGATGAGGACGACGCTCTGTCCGTTGCCGAAAAAGCG